>CAZVPL010000001.1:0-120823 GCA_964629075.1 uncultured Bifidobacterium sp.
CGCCCCGAACAGCTTCGCCGGCGTCACGTGGAACGCGGAGACCTGGACCAAGTAACCAACCACTGAACGGCACGAACGTGAGGTGGGCGGGGGAGACCCCGCCCACCTTCGTGCGTGGGGAGGACACCGTCGGTGACGGCATTCATCATCCGCAGGCTCCTGATCGCGGTGCCTGTACTTTTTCTCGCGAGCGTCTTCACATTCTTTCTCGTCATCAATTCCGGTGACCCCCTGGAGAACCTTCGGGCCAAGCCCGGCATCTCGCCCCAGGTGATCAGGAACGAAGAAGTTCGGCTCGGTCTCGACAAGCCGTTCGTCGAGCGTTACACGAAATGGGCCGGAGACTTTGTGACGGGCGACCTCGGCGTCGACATGAAGAATCGTCCCGTTTGGCCGCAGTTGTGGTCGGCGATCAAGTACACGCTGCGACTCGTGCTCATCGCGGAATTGATCGCCATCACCATTGGCCTGATGATCGGGATCGTCAGTGGTGTACGGCAGTATTCCGGGTTCGATTACTCGACCACATTCGTTTCATTTTTGTTCTTTTCGTTGCCCGTTTTTTGGTTTGCCAACCTTCTCAAGGTGTTCGGTGCCATCAAGTTCAATGACTGGCTCGAGAATCCGGGGATCTCAGTCGCTTTCGCCGTTGTCATTACCGCCTTCTTCGGCGGTTCGTTTTATCTGATCGGGCGTAAGCGCGAACGTCTGAGGCTCGCAAAACCCGGAGCGGGCCTGAAGTGGGGGGGAATCTCTCTCGGAGTCACTGCGTTGGTACTGCTCTCGGCGACGTTTTATTTCAAGAACCGGGAGTACGGACGCTTCGTGAAGACACTCGGGTCGGAGCCGCGCGACTTGGCCGACAGCCTGCCCTCGCGCCTGTGGAGCTACGTGGGCCACGGTGTTCTGCCGGTCATCGTTCTCTTCACCATTTCGTATGCGGGATACAGCCGTTACATGCGTGCCTCGATGCTCGAGCAGTTGAACGCCGATCACGTGCGAACCGCGCGGGCGAAGGGAATCTCGGAGACCCGGGTGATCATGCGGCACGCCTTTCGTAACGCGCTCATCCCGATTGCCACCATCGCGACGCTGAGTTGGGGTGGTCTCATCGCCGGAGCCGTGATCACGGAACGCGTTTTCGCCTGGAACGGCATGGGGGATTTTTTCCTGGACTCGCTGTCGAATCCCACACCGGATCCGAACCGTTTGCTGGCCTTCGTGATGGTGGCGGCAACGTTCACGATCGTCTTCAACATCGTCGCCGACATCATCTATGCCATCCTCGACCCCAGAATCCGGGTGAGCTGACATGTCGGCCATCGTCGGATCACACGACACCGAGTTCGCAATCGAGGTTCGTTCCCAGTGGCGGACCATCGTTCGGCGCTTCTTTCGCCACAGGCTCGCGACGGTGAGCCTCGTCGTTCTCACACTCATCTTCTTCGCATCGATCTTCGGCAAGTACATCTGGCGCTTCGACTACATGGAGCGTGACACCGCGAATTTGTCCCAACCGCCTTCGTGGACGCACCCGTTCGGCACCGATTCGTTGGGCAAGGACATGCTCGCCCTCACGCTCCGCGGTGCGCAGCGGTCGATCCTGATCGCGCTCGTCGTCTCCGTGCTGTCGACAACGATCGGGGTCACGTTGGGCGCGATCGCCGGATACTTCCGCGGCTGGACCGACGCCGTGATCATGAGGATCACCGATCTTCTGCTCACCATTCCGCTCCTCATTCTCGCGGGCTGCATTTCGTGGCAGTTCGACGGGGGCGGATCGTGGTGGCTCTTGTCGTTGCTGCTCGGCGTGTTGAGTTGGCAGGGAACGGCCCGCATTGTTCGCGGCGAATTTCTCTCCCTTCGTGAAAAGGAGTTCGTCGAGGCCGCCAGAGCCATCGGTGTGAACGATCGCCGCATCATCTTCCGTCATGTTCTGCCGAACGCACTCGGGCCGATCATCGTCTCCGCAACCCTCTCGATCGCCGGAGCAATTCTGGTGGAGACGGCGCTGTCGTATCTTGGCCTCGGCGTGAAAGCCCCTGATTCGTCGCTCGGTCTGCTGGTCAGTGACTATCAGGCGGCCTTCCAAACACGCCCGTGGCTGTTTTGGTTCCCTGGAATCTTCATCATTGTGATCTGTCTGTGTGTCAACTTCGTCGGCGACGGTCTGCGTGACGCGTTCGACCCGAAACAGACGAGGGTCAGGGCATGACCGAATCGCTTTTGCAGGTGAGGGATCTTGCCGTGGAATTTCCCACCGACGACGGCATCGTCAGTGCGGTGCGAGGGGTCTCGTTCGACCTGCGACGGGGCGAGGTTCTCGGCATCGTGGGGGAGAGCGGCTGTGGAAAGTCGGTCACGAACCTTGCGATCATGGGTCTTTTGCCAAAGACGGCACGGGTGTCAGGCTCGGTGAGGATCGGCGGCGACGAGATTGTCGGTCGCTATCCGAATGAAATGCGCGAAATTCGCGGCAAGCGAATCGCGATGATCTTCCAGGACCCGATGACGTCCCTGAACCCCGTCTACACGGTCGGCTGGCAACTCGTCGAGACGATCAAGGCGCACCGCGAGATGAAGAAAGCAGAAGCGCGGGCGAAAGCGGTCGACCTCTTGCGCCTCGTCGGAATCCCGAATCCTGACGATCGGTTCGATTCCTACCCGCACGAGTTCTCCGGTGGAATGCGCCAACGTGTCGTCATTGCCATGGCGATCGCCAACGACCCCGAGGTGCTGATTGCCGACGAACCAACGACGGCTCTCGATGTGACCGTGCAGGCACAGATTCTCGACACCTTGCAGCGAATTCGCCGCGAGACGGGTACCGCCATCATTTTCATCACACACGACCTCGGGGTGCTTGCGGGAATCGCCGACCGGCTGCTCGTCATGTATGCGGGCCGCGTCGTCGAGTCTGGCTCAATCGAAGAGGTGTTCGACGACCCGCAGATGCCGTACACGATCGGATTGCTCGGAGCCATCCCCGGAGAAGACAGCCACGGCAGACGTCTGAACCAAATCAAGGGAGCACCGCCGTCGTTGATGCGCATCCAGAATGCCTGTCTGTTTGCGCCGCGCTGCCCGCTTGCGGCCGCAGAATGCCAGGCGACCGAACCCGCACCGGTCGACCCAGCGTTGCCGCACGGGGTTGCCTGCCACCGAGTTGACGACATCACTGCGATGTCCGACAGACGCTCGATCTTCCTGCGAGAGGAAGTGGTGTAGGTGGCGCTCCTCGAAGTTCGCAATTTGGTGAAGGAATTTCCCGTTCGCTCGGCTGGCGTGGTCCGCCGTGTCGTGGGCAAGGTTCAAGCGGTCTCCGAGGTCTCCTTCGACCTCGCCGCCGGTGAAACCCTCGGGCTCGTGGGGGAGAGTGGTTGTGGCAAGTCGACCACCGGACGCAGCGTGCTGCAACTCATCAAGGCAACGTCCGGATCCGTGGCGTTCGACGGTCGCGAGCTCACCAATCTTTCGGCCAGAGAGATGCGACCCTTGCGGCGCGAAATGCAGATCGTGTTCCAGGATCCGTACGCGTCACTCAACCCGCGCATGCAGGTCAGCCAAACGATCGCCGAACCGTTGCGCACCCACGGCCTTGCCGTCGGCAGGGAAGCCGAGCGAGTTGCCGAACTCCTCGCCATGGTGGGTCTCAACCCCGAGCACGGCAATCGTTATCCGCATGAGTTCTCGGGTGGCCAACGGCAGCGAATCGGAATCGCCCGGGCGCTCGCTGTCGAGCCCAAACTCCTGGTTCTCGACGAACCGGTGTCGGCACTCGACGTCAGTGTGCAGGCCGGAATCATCAACCTGTTGCAAGACCTGCAGCGCAGGCTCGGCCTTGCCTATCTCTTCATCGCGCACGACCTTTCGGTGGTGCGCCATATTGCCGACCGTGTTGCCGTGATGTATCTCGGGAAGATCGTGGAAATCGGTCCGGTTGCGCAGATCTATGGAAACCCCAGACACCCCTACACCAAGGCGCTGTTGTCTGCGGTCCCCATCGCCGATCCTCACAAGGAAAAGGCCCGGACCCGAATCACCCTCGACGGCGACGTTCCGTCCCCGGTGAATCCGCCTTCGGGTTGCCGGTTCCGTACCCGGTGTTGGAAGGCGGCCGACATCTGCGCTTCACAAGCCCCCGAGCTGATTTCGGATCCCTCCGGGAGGTCGGTTGCCTGTCATTTTCCTGAGGCAGCGGACTAGAGTTCAGCGCCGTGCGTGACCTCATCACCATTGTGGCTGTGATCATCAACGTGGCGTCGATGTTCGCCATGATCGTCGGCATCTTGTTGCACAGCGGTCGTGGCGGCGGCTTGTCCGACATGTTCGGTGGTGGCGGCGGCGCGGCTCTGGGTTCGGCGGCAGCCGAGCGCAACCTGAACCGCATCACCACCGTGTTTGCCCTCACCTGGTTCCTCACGGTGATCGCGCTCGCCATGCTCTTGGCGGAGTAGACGACGACAACCGCGGTTGGCGGTCGTTCGACCCGGAGTTAGGCTTCGCTCACCACGTCGAAGTGGCGGAATAGGCAGACGCACCAGCTTGAGGGGCTGGCGCCCGCAAGGGCGTGGGGGTTCAAGTCCCCCCTTCGACACCAAGAGTCCGGATCATGCCCTTCATCGCCGGGCCGGGCAGTGAAGTGAGGATCTTTCCGTGTCCCAGGCTCAGAAGCCAAGAATTCGTCGCTTGCTGGTGTTGGCGTTTGTCGTCGCCGTGGCGTCGGTCGGCCTCTACGCGGCAGACACGCCCTCTGCATTCCTGATCGCACTGGTTCCGCTGGCCTACACCATCCCGGCCTTTGTCTGGCTCGACAGGCTCGAGCCAGAGCCGCGAGCAATGCGTTGGAATGCGTTCCTTTGGGGCGCCGGCATCTCCACGTTCATCGCGAGCATCGCCAATGAGGTCACCGCCGCCACAGTCGGGTCTTCCGCAGCACTTGTTGTCAGTGCCCCGGTGGTGGAGGAGATCATGAAGGCGCTCGGAGTTCTCGGGGCTGCAAAACGCCGTCAGATCGACACCCCACTCGACGGTGCCGTCTATGCCGGCTACGTGGGCCTCGGCTTTGCGATGGTCGAGAACGTCATCTATTTCTCGGATGCGATCACCGAGGACGAACTCGGGCTCGTCTTTGCGTTGCGCGGACTGTTTTCGCCATTCGCACACCCGTACTTCACGTTGTGGGTCGGGCTGGCCGTCGGTAGCGCGGTTCTCAAGGGACGCTCCCGTCGGATCGCTGCGTTACGCGGTCTCCTGCCGGCGGTCGCGTTGCATGCATCGTGGAATGCTTCCGGGCTGAACGTCGTCTTTGCGTTTCTCCTGCTCGGGCACATCGTGTTTTTCTTCGTGGTCGTGCGTCGACTGCGACGAATGCGACGCGATGAGATTGACCAAGTTCGTCGGCGCCTGCCGCAATTTGCCCTTGCGCACAATGTGTCACCCGTTGAACTCGACGCCTACGGCGACCTTCGCGCAACCCGGCGCCTACGTCGACAACTTCCGCGGAATCAGCGTCCGGCGTTCGACGAGCGGCGCTTGATGCTCACGAAGCTTGCGCTGCAAAACCAATCCTGATCGACACGACGCGCACGCAATGCGTCGCGGTGATTGATCCGTTAGTCTCGGGACATGCAGGTCACGGTCCGTCAAAATCCTTCGTTCGCGGTTGCACGTATCCAGTTAGCCGGAGGCGAGGCCGTACAGGTCGAATCCGGAGCGATGATGGCGATGTCGACGGGTGTCAACCTCGTCGCGAAGGCCGAGGGTGGCGTCATGAAGTCGCTGAAGCGTGCGGCGCTCGGCGGCGAGAGCCTTTTCGTGTCCACCTATACGGCGCCGGCATCGGGTGGTTTCGTCGACGTGGCGGCACGCCTACCCGGTGACATGACGGTTCAGACCATCTCGAGTGCGATGCCGCTCTTCATTTCTCGCGGTAGTTGGTTGGCGAATGAAAAGTCGCTCACCCTTGACACACAGTGGGGTGGTTTCAAGAACATGTTCGGGTCGGAAGGAGGCTTCATCCTTCGCGCCGAAGGCAACGGGCTGATTGTCTTTGCTTGCTACGGCGGACTCGAAGAGTGGAATCTTGCGGCGGGCGACAGCATCACGGTTGACTCCGGGCACATGGTGGCGTACGAGTCGTCAGTGACGATGAACATCCGCAAGGCGACGGGTGGGATCGTCCAGATGTTCAAGAGCGGGGAAGGATTGGTGCTGGACTTCCAGGGTCCCGGCAAGGTCTGGACCCAGACGCGCAATCCGCAAGAGTTGATCGGTTGGATTTCGTCGTTGCTCCCCGGGTCCCAGCCGGGCGGCGGTGGCGTCATCGGCGGCTTGCTCGGTCGTAACTGACGTCACGCGGGTGGCGTCACTCGTCGCGCCACAGCGCTTCCCGCATTTTCCATGCTCCGATGACGTCGGCCTCCATGATCAGCGCAATCGTTGGGCGCAAGGCTTCTCGCAGTGCGACGACGCGGTCGACGCCCACGCGTTGAATCGCCACATCGGCGTGTGCATCGGTTGCGGCCTCGATGGCACGCTTCGTCCCTTGTCCTTCGGGCGTGAGTGAGATCGACGTTCCGGTACGGTGGACAAGTCCTCGTTGCTCGAGACTCGTCTTCGCCGATTGCCAGGCCACGTCGTCCCAACCCGAGACACGTTGCAGCAGTTCCTCTGGCATCGCTCCATCGGCTGCGTGCAGGATGTGGCATTCGACGGGGTCGACGCCGTGTGCCGCGGTTGCGCGCCAGTGGGCATCGCCGCGGTGTTCCCGCAGGACTGTGAAGGAATGCCAAAGCGCCAAGACGGGGTTGTCCGGATATTCCTGGTCAAAGGCTGCGGCGCCGATGGGGCTACCGGCGAAATCAAGGCGCTCGACCAATTCGCGTCCGGTGGAGGCCCATACGTTGACGAGCGGGGAGGCGTCGATTCCGGGAACCACGCGCCGCAGGCAGGCTCCGGCGGCCTCCTGGCGGGCGGCAGAGACGGCGCGAGGGTCGGCAATGTCCCAAATCTCCGGGACGGCAGTGGCGACGTAGGCAGGGTTGAAGCAGAACAGGACAGCCGCAGCCGTTGTCGCTCCGACCGGACCCATCGCAGCGAGGCGGTTGGCGAAGTACTGGTGTGGCGGGGTGAGAAGGCCGAGAGATTCGTAGGCCGCCGTGGCCTCGGGGGATCGGTAGGCCACCTGGTGGTAGGGCTCGACAACCCGCCACAGTTCTCGGGCAACGCTGCTCATGGGATGTCAGAGCACCGCTCGAATGTGGTCGAGAAGGTCGTCGTACGTCTCGAGGGCGGGGAACTGGGGGAATTCACGCTTGACGTTTGCGGGGGCATGGAAGAGGAACCCATGCTGCGCCGCACCAAGCATTGCTGTGTCGTTGTACGAATCGCCGGCGGCAACGACCCGGTAGTTCAGCGCCTGAAATGCCTCGACGGCGCGTCGTTTCTGGTCGTCGAGGCGCAGCTCGTAATCGACGATGCGATCATTGTCGACGACAAGTCGATGGCATACCAACGTCGGCATTCCGAGGTGTTTCATCAAGGGTCGACCGAACTGCTCGAACGTGTCGGAGAGAATCACAACCTGGGTCAACGACCGCAGCTCGTCGAGAAATGCGCGGGCACCTTCGAGCGGGGACAGGGATGCGATGACTCTCTCGATGGCAGACATGCTGAGTCCGTGCTCGTCGAGGATGGCGAGCCGGCCCTGCATCAGCTTGTCGTAGTCGGGTTCGTCGCGGGTGGTGCGTCGCAGCGCGGCGATGCCGGTTGTTTCTGCCACTGCGATCCAGATCTCGGGAACGAGGACTCCTTCGAGGTCGAGTGTGACGATCGTCTGAGTCGCGGTACGGGCGAGGGCCATACCGTATTCTCGCATTGGTCGTCACGACCCGGGAAAAGGGCTTGGAGAAGAGAGAGATGGACCGCAGGACCAAGATCGTCGCCACCCTCGGACCAGCCTCGGCATCCGACGAGGGGGTCCGTCAACTTGTCGACGCGGGAGCCTCGGTTTTCCGCCTCAATTGTTCGCACTTGACCACTGACGGGCTGCGCTCGTCGATTCGGCTCGTACGGCGGGCGGCGCCCGGCGCGGGAATTTTGGTCGACATCCAGGGCCCGAAGATGCGTTACGTCGGAGCCGACCAGGACCTCGTCGACGGAACCGAAGTCGAGTTCTCTTTTGGTGAACTCGGCCTCGAAGATTTGGTCAACGGTGCGTCCGAACTCTCCGTGCTGCCCGGGCAACGCCTGCTGCTTCACGACGGTCGCATCACCTCGAATGTTCTTGCAGTTTCCGAGGATTCGTTGCGCGTTCGTATCGTCGATGGCGGCTTGCTGAGACGAGGCAAGGGTGTGAATCTTCCCGATACCAAGATCTCGGGCGATCTGTTGTCCTCGAAGGACCGAGCCGACATCGAGGTGGCAAAAGAAGAGAATGTCGAAGTCGTGGCGGTGTCCTTCGTTCAGTCCGCACGTGACGTGGAACAGGTACGCGACCTGCTCGGGCCCGTGGGTTTGGTGATCGCGAAGATCGAGCGGCCCCAGGCACTCGACGATCTCGACGCAATTCTCGAAGCGGGCGACGGTGTGATGGCGGCACGTGGCGACCTGGGCGTCGAGATTCCCTACGAGGATGTGCCCCCTGTGCAGCGTCGACTGGCCCGGCGGGCGATTCAGATGGGCAAGATCGCCATCTGTGCGACGGAGATGCTCGAGTCGATGATCTCGTCCAGTCGACCGACGCGCGCCGAAGTCGCCGACGTGTCGGCGGCCGTGCGCGACGGGTTCGATGCGGTGATGCTCTCGGGTGAGACAGCCGTCGGGGACGATCCCGCGGGGGCCGTGCGTGCGATGGCAAGAATCTGTCGCGGGGCCGAGGCGGATGTCTCGTTGCCGAATCTCTTTGCCGACGCGAATCCTGCGACCGCAGCAGTGACCGCCGCCGCCAGCGCCCTCGCAAAACGCATCGATGCCGATGCGATACTCGCGCTCACCTACACGGGATACAGCGCACGCCTGCTCGCCGCGTGCCGCCCGACCGCTCCGATTCTCGCCGCGACGCCGGATGAGGGTACGGCTCGCCTTCTGGTGCTCCTTCGCGGAGTGGTGCCTCTCGTCGTCGAGCGTCCGGGCAGAATCGAAGAGGCCATACCGTTGGCACTCGAAGCGGTTCGCCGGGGTGGATATCTGGCCTCGGGTGACCATGTCGTGGTGTGTGCGTCACGCACGAGCCCACGGTCCGATGCCGACACCTTGTGGCTCCATGCGGAGCCGTGAAATTGTGTCGCGCTGACGTCACACCCAGTCGGTGCCGAAGTTTCCGTTCACCGCGACGATCAACAGTTTGGCGCCGTCAGGCCCCGCCCATTCCGGGCCATAGGCGTGGCCCTTCGCAACGAATCGCACGTCTCCCGGCCGGAATACGCCTTCGCCTTCGATGTGAAACTCGCCTTCCTTCACGATGTAGAGCGTGTCCGACGCGTGCACGTGACGTCCCAGCCACGTGTTGGGTGGGAATGTGTTTTCAAGGACGGTGGGTGTTCGACTGATCACTCGAACGTGCACCTCTCCCTTGATGTTTGGATTCGTGGCGATCATCGGTTCGATGTCGCTTGGATTGGCTCGCCAGACGGTCTGATCGGACATGCGCAGACGTTACGGCGCGAGTCGCCCGGCGGGGAAGTCAGGACAGCGTCCGGAATTGTCGCTGGGTCGCAAGGACGACCAGGACAAGTACGAGCATTGCCGCACCCGTTCCGGAGATGGTTTCGGGCAATGAATGGAGGTGCCGGGCGGCATAGCCGACGACCAGCGCGCCCATCGGTGCGAGCCCGACCATGAGGAGACTGTGCACCGACATGACGCGGCCCATCACCTCGGGTGGAGTGTTGCGCTGCAAGAGCGTTTGGTTCAAGTTGAGGTAAAAGCCGCCGGTGAGCCCCCATGCAAAGAGAATCAGCGCGAGGGTGACGTACGAGGGTGCGGGACCAATGAAGATCTGAACGATCGAGCCCGAGGTCAGGCCGAGCATGAACCACAGCCCCTTTTTTTGTACGCGGTGGGAGTTTCGCAACAACCACATCGACGTCACGAATTGTCCGAGCCCCAACATGGTGTACAGGAACGTCGCCGAGGAGCCGGTTGCACCCACCTCTTCGCGGGCGAACTGGGGTCCGAGAACCATCCACGGCGACATCATGAAGATGACGCTGCCCATGAGCAGAATGAAGAGCGTGCGGATTTCTTTGTGTCTCGCAATGAAGCTGATGCCGGTGGCAAGCTCGCTGCGGAGATGCGGTCTGTCCATCCGAGGAAGGACGGGCGGAAGCTTGAGTGGAATGAGCGCCAGGAATCCAAGTCCGTAAAGAGCCGCCTGGACCCAGAACGCACCCTCGATGCCCCAGCGCCCGATCGCGGGACCGGCCAAGGCCGGGCCCAGGATCAAGGCAAGATTCGAAGCGACCACGGACACGATGATTGCGTTCATGAGATGTTCTTGAGGGACGAGAGTCGGCACGATCGCCGTGCGAACGGGTTGGCCGATCGCGATGAACAAACCGAGGACCGCGGCACACAATGTCGCCGATCCGGTGGTGATTCGCTCGGTCGAGACGAGGACCGAGGTCACGAGGGTGATGACGAACGCACCGGTTTGGCTGAGCATCAGGAGGAAGCGCCTGTTCACCCGATCGCTGACGACACCCACGGGGAGCGAGATGAAGAGCGCGGGCAGCCCCATGACGAAGAGCAATTGCCCGCTCACGTCGGACTTCGAACCGAGTTCGAGAATCAACCACACAAAGGCGAAACGCTGGGTTGACTGGACGAGCACGAAGCCCAAGGTGTTGATCCAGAGCAACCGGAAGGAGCTGAGACGAAGGACCCCGAAGGCGCTTTCTGGCGCCGAATCGGCGTCGGGCCGGCTCACGCTGCTTCTCGGACGGAGTATGTGATGGGGAGCCGCTTCAGGCCCCCGACGAACAGTGTCTTGGTGAGGGCCGGCTCGCCGGCCAGCTCGACATGTTCGAGGCGGGGGATCAGCTCTGCCAGCAATGCGCGCAGTTCCATTCGAGCGAGAAGGGCGCCCAGGCAGTAGTGCACCCCGAATCCAAAGGCAAGGTGCTTGTTCGGACTGCGGGACACGTCGAACTTGTCGGCCTGCGAGAACACCGTCTCGTCGCGGTTCGCCGACGGATACGACAAGAGAACACTTTGACCCGCCTTGATGAGCGTTCCACCAACCTCGGCGTCCTCGATTGCCGTGCGCATGAAGTGCTTGACGGGGGTCACCCAGCGAATGATCTCATCGACCGCTGTGGAGAGATGTTCCGGCGAACGACGGAGAAGGTCGAGCTGGTCAGGGTTCTCGATGAGGGCAAGAAGGCCTCCGGCCATGGACGCGGACGTTGTGTCGTGGCCCGCCGTGGCAGCAATGACGTAGTACGAAATGGTCTGGATGTCCGTCAGTGGTCGACCGTCGATCAGCGCATTGGCGATGACTGACGTGAGATCGTCGCGTGGTTCTTCCCGTCGCTGACGTGTGAGCTCGGTGAAATAGGCAAAGAAATCCTGCACGACGGCCACGAGGTCGTCGGGGGAAGACCCTCGCCGCAGTTCCTCGTCGGCATTGCCAAAGAGCTCTTGGGTGAGTTTCATCATTCGGGGGTAGTCGGTCTCGGGCAAACCGAGAATCGCAAGAATGACATTCAACGGAAGTGGCATGGCGATGTCCCGCGCGAAGTCGCACTCGTTGCCCATCTCGACCATTCGGTCGACGGATGCCTTTGCGAGACCGGCCAGGCGGTGGTCGAGGCGGGCAAGGCTCTTTGGTAGGAACCAATCTGCGGTGATGCCACGCAGGGCCCGGTGCTCGGGGTCGTCGACATGAATGAGGGTTCGCAACAGGTTGCCATTCCTGGCGGTTCGCTCGTCGTCGGCCTTGGTTCCGAGCACCGGACGGGGTTCGTTGTGGAAAACGTTGTGGCGCAGTTCGACCGAGAGAACGTCGGCGTGGCGGGTGACGGCGTGGAACGGGTTGAAATTGGCGTGTTCGACCAGATGCACCGGGTCCTCGCGGCGTAACACTGCACACGCTCGATGAAAAAGATCGTCGTCGGCATACGCAGCCGGGGTGACGAAGACCTGCCCGGCTTCCTTGACTGTCAACACGTTGAACCCCCAAGGGTGAGATTACCCGTTGGGGGGTGCTGTCTCAGTCGACCTGTGCTCCGACCCTGTGTGCATCGAGAACGTCGAGACTCTTTCCGTCGGCACGCAAGCCTGCTTCGATGTACGTGTCGATCAACTTGTGGAAGTGACGCAGGCGACCTTCCATGTAGTTCGCGTACGTCACGGTCTTCTTGCCCGTTGACTTGAGTCCCTGTTGTACGAACGGCACGTTCGACATGTCTTGTTCGAAGACATCTGCGAGGCCGGCCATGCCGGGGGCCTCGGCCCAGCGCTGATCACGACGCAGCTTCGTTGTCGGGGCAGGATCGGGCTTCGGTTCGTTGTCCGGAACGGCCACCATTCTGATGACGTCCATGAACGCGGTGTCGGGGGTGCGACCCGGACGCCAGCGGTACATCAACGGCTGCCCGATGCCGGCCCACGGCGAGAAAGCCGGAAAGAGGTGGTACAGGACCGCGTCGAGAATTTCGGAATCGGAGTAGTTGTCGAGATTCGCGCGGAACATGGCCGACATGCGCTGACGGAACGTGTCGGCGACGTATGCACGGGCTTCGATGCCCGACGGCACTTCCGGTCGGGTTTGGTCGCTGTAGCCGCGCGAACGGCTCGAGAACGCGACGAACTCCTCGGCGATCGTCTCTTCCGACAGTTGCTCGAGAAGGTGTGGGCTCTGCACGCCGAAGGGATTGAAAAAGCGCGACACCTCGGGGTTGTCGGGGTAGATCGAGTACTCACTGTTTTCGTCGCCACAGAAGGGAACGATCTGCGGGTGTGTCACGAGCACGTGGTAGCCCTCACTGAAGGCCTCCATCAGCACCTTCCAGTTGCACTCGACCTCTTTGACGGCGTGGAAGGCCTTGTAGCGCTTTGAAAGTGGGAACTCCTTGAAGTGCTCGATCAGCTTTGCCGCGTATTCCTCGAAGGGCTTTGCATTCTGGTCGAAGTTCACGAACACGATGCCGTCCCACACCGCGACTTTTGCCTGCGGAAGACAAGTCGGCTTCGAACCATGGATGAACTGCGGGAAATCCCACGAGCCCGGCACATTGACCAGGTCGCCCTTGTTGTCCCACTCCCAACCGTGGAACGGACAGACAAAGGTGTCGACTCGACCTTCATCATCTGCAAGACGCGTGCCGCGGTGCATGCAGGCGTTGTGAAGCGCGCGGATCTGGCCGTCCTTGCCGCGGATGATGATGAGAGACTCGTCGGCGACGTCGTAGACCACGTGCGAGCCCGGCTCTTTGAGCTCGTCCTCGAGACAGGCGAACTGCCAGGTCTTCATCCAGACGTACTGCTTCTCGAGAGCCGCGAACTCCGGAGAGGTGAAGCGGGACTTCGGCACCTCTTCGGACCCGACGTACGGGCTGGCGAAATCGAGGAAGGCTTTTGGCACCGGACGGGTGTCGGACTTCAGGATGTCTTGAACCTTCGCTCCGCGAGATTGCGAGATTCCCGGGTCGTTCTCAACTGCGGTCATTTCCCTCTCCTGTTGGTTTTTCAGCTGACTCGATATTCACCTGGACATGTTCTTCCACGAACAACCGTAAACGACCGCTGACGTGTTGCAGCGAGTCGGATGCAACTTTCTTGCCGAGGTCGGTGGCGTAGGCGGCGTCGAAGGCCTCGCGGCTGTCGAACCAGAGCTCGGAGACCCCGTCGTAGGGTGGATCGTCGGCACCGTTCAGATTCGGGGTCACGAGGTTGAAGGTGAGACCCCGAAGGCCGGGGAGCTGTCTGGCAAGGGGTGCATGGTGCTCGAGCCACCACCGACGAAAGTCATCGGGGCTTTGGTCGCTACCGCGGGTAAGGAGAATGATTGCCTTGAACATCGACTTTGTCACCTGATCCTGTGGAGAAGCCCGTCCCTATTGGGCCTTGACGATGCGGTGGGCGGGGCGGCCGCCGGTGGCATAGCAAAGGGCAACGACAATCTCGTCGGGTCTCGGAGCATCGTCAATGGCGAACGAAACCGCGTCCATGTCGTCGAAAACCCAGATGTCGTGACGGTTCGTCACGGGCATCGTGAGGCGAAACCCCGCTGCTGCGACGACCTTTGTGGATGGAATGATGGCGGCGCCGCCGCCGATCGCAGCGCGCACCGGTGCGCCGAAGGTGGGATGTATGAGCGCAGCTGCGTGCTCGGCTTCGCCGTCCGTTCCGACGATGGCGCCCTTGCCGTAGGCGGTGATTTCCTCGACGGGGGAGCCGAGGACTCCAAGACAACGCGTGGCCAATTCACCGGCGAGCCACGGCGAAGCGGTGACGAGAGGCGAGAGATCCTCGACGTAGCGGTTGGCGAAGGGATTGGCGACCACGGCGGCAGCGATGGCCCGTACCGAAGGGGTCTCAAGTCGGCGGCCGAGCACCATTGTCGTTTCCTCGCGTGACACGAACCATTTGCGAACGACGAGTGACGACATAAGAAGAGAGTACTTTGTCGGCCATGCCATCGACGATGAAGACGCGAGCATGGCGCAACTGGGCGGGTAACCAAACCGCAAGCCCGTCGTCATGGTTCGAACCGCGTGACGCCTCCGAGGTGAAGCAAATCGTCAGCGATGCGGTGAATCAAAGCCGTCGCGTCAAAGTCGTGGGCTCGGGTCACAGCTTCACGGCAGCGGCCGTGGCCGAGGACGTTCTCGTGGATGTTTCCCGCCTGAGCCATGTTGGTATGGTCGACTCGTCGACCGGTGAGGTCGAAGTCGGTGCAGGTGTCACCATCGCCAACCTGAACCGGGCCCTTGCCCGACAGGGGTGGGCGCTCGCGAATCTCGGGGACATCGCGTACCAGACCATTGCGGGTGCAATTTCCACATCGACGCACGGCACGGGGATCGGTCTGACGGGCATTGCGGGTCAAGTGCGTGCGGTGTCTCTCGTTGACGGCTCGGGCAACGAGAGGCGGATCGAGTCGCACGTTGGCGCGTTGTTTCGGGCCGCACAGGTGGGCGTCGGGGCCTTGGGGCTCATTACCTCAGTCCGGTTACGTGTGACACCGTCGTTCGTCCTCGAGTCGCGTGAGGCACCGATGCGGTTCGACCGCGTCATTGCGGATCTCGACCAACTCGTGTCCGATAACGAGCATTTCGAGTTCTTTTGGATTCCCCACACCGAATGGGCGCTGACCAAGCGCAACAACCGCACGGATGATCCCGCGCGACCGATGCGCCCGCTGCGCCAGTGGTGGCAGAAGTCGTTCCTCGAGAACACCGCGTTCGGCCTCGTGTGTCGTGTGGGTCGGGCGCGACCATCACTCATTCCCCGATTGGCGACGGCACTTCCGAGTTCGGGTCAAGTCGTCTACTCGAATGCGAGTCACGAAGTTTTCGCGAGTCAACGCCGGGTGCGCTTTGTCGAGATGGAGTATTCGATTCCGCGGGAAGCCTGCGCCGAAGCGTTGGGTCGCGTGAAACGAATGATCGACGCCCGTGGTTTCCTCGTGAGTTTTCCCGTCGAGGTGCGTTTCACGGCCGGCGACGACGCGACTCTTTCCACCGCCCACGGCCGCGAGTCGGCGTACATCGCGGTTCACATGTTCAAGGGCATGCCCTTCGACGATTATTTTCGCGAGGTCGGGGCAATCATGTCCGACTATTCCGGTCGGCCCCATTGGGGGAAGATGCACTTTCTCGACGCGGGACAGTTGGCGAGCCTGTACCCGCGGTGGGACGAGTTCCAGGCAATTCGCCGGGAGCTCGACCCGCACGGAGTCTTTGCAAACCGCTACACCGAGCGCATCTTCGGTGCCGGCGGGTAGTCTCGCGCCATGTCGAAGGTCTCCATTCCCTCTGATGTCAGTGAAGTTTCCGCAGCGTGGCTTGAGTCAGCCCTGAAGTCCGGGGGCAAGGTCGATGTCGGCTCGATTGCCGGAATCGAACTGGCGCAAATCGGAGAGGGCATCGGCGTGATGGGCGAGATCTATCGCGCAAAGGTCACGTACGCATCGGGAACGGGCCCCTCGTCGGTTGTCGTGAAGCTGCCGTCGCGCGCCGACGCCAACCGTGAGCAGGGAATCTCGCTCGGCATGTACGAGGCCGAGGTCAACTTCTACACGAAGTGCGCAGATCGCACGGTCGCCTTCGTTCCGAAGGCCTACTTCGCCGACATCCAGTCGGGCACCGCCAACTTCGTCATCGTGATGGAAGACATGGGCGGATTGTCCATGGTTTCCCAAATCGAAGGAATGTCCGAAGCGCAGACACTTGCCGCAATCGACTCCCTCGCGGCTGTTCACGCCAGCTGGTGGGGCAAGGCCGACGATCCGGCCATCTCCTGGGCGCCGAGCACGGTGCACGAGCGAATTCAGGCGTTCGCGCAGATGTGGCCGGCTCTTTGGCAGATGTTTCAACCCAACTTCGGGGACAGGTTGTCCGAGGAAGGCTTGGCGCTCGGTGAATGGATCGCCACGAACTACTGGCGTGCGTGCGAGGAGTTCTCGAAGGCGCCCTGGACGATGCTTCATCTCGATTACCGGGTCGACAATCTCATGTTCGACAAGGATCGGGTCGCCGTCATCGACTGGCAGAGCCTCGGTCGGGGTCCGGCGGCGTACGACCTGGCTTACCTCTTGGGTGGAAGCGTCACCGTCGAGGCTCGTCGCAAGAACGAAGAGCGTTGGGTTGGTCATTATCTCGATGCTCTTCGCGCGGGCGGCGTCGACTATCCGGCAGAGCCCTTCTGGCGTGACTACCGAATCGCCCACGTCATCGGAGGAACATCGACATCGGTTCTCACGGGGGCCACGTTCGACCTCGGCAACGAACGGGGCAAGCAACTGATCGGCGCCATGTCCGAGCGCCACTTCGCTGCAGCGGTCGACCTGAAGGGTCGAGACCTTTTCGATTGAGGTTCTTCCTGACTTGACGTCAGCCCGGCAGGCAAATGTCCTGTGGTCGTACGGGTGTGCGCATGATCTCGCGACCCGTTGCATTCCGAATGGCTGCGACGATTGCGGGCGTGACCGAAATGCAGGGTGGTTCGCCAACCCCTTTTGCCCCGAGCGGAGCAAGCGGTTCGTACTCCTCGATTGGAATCGCAACGACATCGGGGGCGTCGAGCGCGGTCGGCAACAAGTAGTCGGTGAAACTCGGGTTGCGCACGATTCCGTCGTCAACCACGATCTCTTCCATCACGGCGAGACCGAGCCCCTGGGCGATTCCGCCTTCGATCTGGCCGAGCAACGCCATCGGGTTCAGAACCTGCCCAACGTCTTGCGCGGTTGCGATCTGGACGACCTTGACCAGACCGAGATCGGTGTCGACATCGACGACCGCCCGGTGTGCAACAAAGGCAAAGGCCACGTGGCAGTTGCCCTGTCCGTTTTCGTCGAGCTCTTCGGTCGGTCGATGCCGATGAACGAACGTTTGCTCGATTCGCAATCCTGCGCTTGCCTCTGTCACTGCGACCCGGAGCGGTCCGAGGGTGTCGACAATCTCGGTTCCCTCGATCGCGAGTTGTAGAGGATCGAGATTGTGGAGATGTGCGACGTGCTCGAAGAGGCGCTCGCGGACAAGACGACATGCGCCGTCGACCGCTCCACCGCTCATCCATGTCTGGCGTGAGGCCGATGTCGAACCGGCAGAGCCGATTTGTGTGTCGATCGTGTCGAGAACGACGGTGTCGACGCCCAGCACCGTTCGCGCAATTTGTTGGGCAAGAACGACAAAGCCCTGGCCGACCTCGGCGGTGGCAAATTTCAACGTGGCGACGCCGTCGGCAAGCGTGCACCGTGCCTCTGCCGAATCGTCGAAGCCTTCCGAATACATGAGGTTCTTGATTGACACGCCCCAGCCGACGCCGCGACGAATGTGTCCCGGGTCGGATGTCCGACCCGAACCCCCGGGAAGCTCGAGGGAGCCGGTCTGGCGGGCGGGCTCGGGAGGAAGTGGAATCGCTGCGGTATCCCGAATGCATCTGGCAACCGGCGCGACGCTGTCGACGATCTGGCCCGTGAACAGTTTGTCGCCGGTCTTCATCGCGTTCACCAGTCGGATGTCGACGGGCGACATCCCCAGTGCGTCTGCGAGTCGGTCCATCTGGCCTTCGTGTGCGAAACACGCCTGCACGACTCCGAAGCCACGCATCGCACCGCAGGGAGGGTTGTTCGTGCGTGTCGCCCAGGCATCGAGGACAGCGTTGTCGCAGGCATAGGGGCCCTGAAGGTGGGTGATGCCGTTGATCAACACTGCTGCCGATGTCGAGGCGTACGCCCCTCCGTCGAGTTTCATCCACCCTTCGATCTTCACGAGCTTGCCCGAGCGATCGGCGTGGTGTCGCAGGTGGATGCGGCCGGGATGGCGGTGCACATGCCCAAAGAAGCTCTCCTCCCGGCTGTACTGCACCTTGACGGGTCGACCCGTGCGCAATGCGAGGAGGCAGGTGTGGACCTGCAGTGAGATGTCCTCTCGCGCGCCAAAGGCTCCGCCGACTCCGCCGAGAACGAGTCGAACCTTGTCGGGGGTCAGTGCCAGGCAGTCCGCAATTTGCTTGCGGTCTTCGTGCAACCATTGGGTGGCAACCACGAGTTCGACTCCGGCTCCTCCCGGGTCGGGATAGGCAAGAGCAGCCTCGAGGCCGAGGAACGCCTGATCTTGCATGCCGATGTCGTAGGTCCCCTCGACAATCACGTCACCAACGGCGTCGGGATTGCCCGAGACGATTCGCTGGTGGCGAAACACGTTGCCATCGGGGTGAATGGCGGGTGTGGTCGGGTCGATTGCGGCATCCATGTCGGAGAGAATGGGAAGCGCCTCGTAGACCACCTTGATCGCCGCGATGGCACGGCGACACGTCTCGGGATGGTCGGCGGCCACGGCCGCGATCGGTTCTCCCATGTAGCGGACGATGTCGCGGGCGAAAACCGGTTGGTCGGACGAGATGAGTCCGTAGGTCGGCTTTCCAGGAACATCATCGGCGAAGATGATGGCCTCGACCCCGGCGATCTTCCATGCTTCGGTGGGATCGATCGAGACGATTCGTGCGTGGGGATGCGGCGAGCGCAAGGTTGCGCCCCACAACATGTTCTCGGCCTGGAAGTCGGACGAAAAGGCGAAGTTCCCCTGGGTCTTGGCGACACCATCGGGTCGGAGGGCAGACGTTCCGAGAACATCGCGACCGGCGGATCGAGTCGTTGTCGACGTTGCGTTCCTCATGCGCGTGCCCCCTTGCGTACGGCGACGACGGACTCGACAGCGGCGAAGATACGGCCGTAGCCGGTGCACCGACAGATGTTGCCCGACAATGCCTCTTTCACTTCGATCATTGTCGGGTCGGGGTTGTGGTCGAGCAAATGGTGCACCGCGACGATGAGACCGGGTGTGCAGAATCCGCACTGAACCGCACCCTGGTCGACGAAGGCGCGCTGGACATCGGATGGTTCTCCATTCGGTGCCAGACCCTCGACCGTCACGACGTCGCTACCGACCGCGGATGCCGCGAGTACCAAGCAGGAACAAACGGCGTCGCCGTCGAGCAGAACCGTACAACTGCCGCATTCGCCTTGTTCGCAGGCGCCTTTGCTACCCATCAGGCCGAGTCTTTCGCGCAGGACGTACAGCAGGCTCTCGCCGATCCACGCATCGCGCACTTCTCGTTGCGACCCGTTGACCGTGAGTTCGTAAAAGGATGTGGTGTCGGTCATGTTGTGCTCCGGAGGTAGAGGCGGCGGGCCAGCACTTCGATTGCGTGTCGGCGGTACGCAGCAGTCGATCGGTGATCATCGATCGGTCGGGCGGCAGCTGCCACCATGCGCGAGAACTCGGTGGCCAAGGACTCATCGGGCGGCAGTTGCTTCGATGCGTCGACACGGCCCGCAATCCACTGTTCCGCCTCTCGGGCACGAATGATCGTTGGGCCGACTGCGCCGAGGGCGACCCGCACGGATGCAGAAGATCGGTCGTGCACGAAACAAACACTCGCCACCGAGATCACCATGGCGTTGCGAACACCGACCTTGGCGTAATCCTGGAAGCCCCTCGTCGGTGAGATGGTCACAGATTCGATGATCTCATCGGAGGCACGGGAGTTGCGCTTGACGCCCGTCATGAATTCTGCGAACGGCACGCTTCGCTGGCCCCGCGGAGATCGCAGGTTGATGGTGGCGTCGAGCGCTGCGAGAACCGGAAGACCATCGCCCGCGGGGGAACACGTACCGAGGTTTCCTCCGAGGGTGCCCGCCGCCCTGATTTGTGGAGAGCCCACGGTGCGTGCGGCGGCAGCCAATGCCGGAAGGGCTTCGGCGAGTGGCCCCGTCTCCATCGTGGCATAGGGGACGCCAGCGCCGATGACGATGCGTTCGGGTGAGACGGAGTACTCGCGGAGAGCGGCAACGCGGCGAAGCGCTATGACTGCGTCAGGTTTTGCCCGATTGAAGTTGATCTCGACCATCGTGTCGGTGCCGCCCGAAAGGAGTCGTGCCGTCGGGTTGGCGACGAGAAGGTTGATTGCCTCGTCGAGTGAGGTCGGCACGTGAACGCTCATTCGGGGCTCCATCCACTGAATGCGTCGATCATCGCCTTCACGTCGCCGAGAGGGTACAGAATCGGGCAGGTGCAGCCGTTCCTCATGTAGTGGGCGACCTGACGACGTGCGTCGTCGGGAGTACCGCTCGCGGTGAGCATCTGAACGATCTCGTCGGGAACCAGTTTCGAGGCGGCGACAACCTGCTCGTGGGTGGCGGGCCAGGTGAGGACTTCACCGACCTTGTCGAGGAGGCTCTGCGGCACACCTGAAGCCTTCATGATGTGGGGTTGTTGCCCGAGATATTGCGTCACCATGAGACGCGCCATGTCGAGAGCCGTTTGGCGGTCTTCATGGACGCTGCAGACGACGAGTTGCGGACGATCGATGTCATCGAGCGACCGTCCGGCCTTGGCGGCTCCCTTTTCGAGTGCTTCGAGGGCACGCTGGTTGTAGTCGGGGGAGACGAGATAGTTGAGGACCGCGCCGTCTGCGATCTCGCCGGTGAGTTCCATCATCTGCAGCCCTGTCGCACCGATGTAGATGGGTACTTCTTTGGCGCGGCGTTCCTGATAGACGTAGTCGAGTTCGACGCCGTCAAGATGAACGAATTCACCGTGGAAAGTCACGGTCTCGTTTGCCAAGAGACCTCGCACGGCCGTCACGATTTCTCGCATTGCACGCAAAGGGCGCTCGCGCGAGATGCCCACCTTCTGTGCCAACGGGTCCCACCAGGCACCGATACCCAGAATGACGCGACCGGGGGCAAGGTCATCGAGGGTCGAAAAAGTTGCGGCGAGGCGAGCCGGGTTGCGGCTCCAGCAGTCGACGACACCGCTGCCCACCTTGATGTGTTCGGTGACCGAGGCGAATGCGGCCATCGGGACGGTGGCCTCACGCACGAGTCGACTTTCGGCCTGCCATACCGCTTCGAAGCCTTTCTGTTCGGCGTACTTCACGAACTCCATGCCCTCGCGAATGCGGTGTGCGTCTTGCAAGTAAAGGGCGACGGGAGAGGAAGTGTTCGAGGAACTCATGCTGCGAGCCTTTCGTGGAGACGTATTGCTTGTTCGGCGGCCTTGCGTCGAATCTCTTCGAGATCGAAGGTGACTGGATGGGCGTCCTTGACGACCTGACGGCCATCGATGACGACGTCGAGTGGTCGTGTGCCAGGGGTGAAGGCGAGGTGCCAACCACTGTCCATGTGGTCGTAATTCCAGCTGACACTGTCGTTGCGAGCTTCGGGTACGAGATCCCACCCGTTGGTGAGCCAGGCGTGGGCGAGATCCGGAGAGAACGACAAATCGTGGTCCCGCCCCGCAACGAAAGCCAGTCGAAACTCTTCGGCCATGTCGGCGCCAATGCCATCAGTGCCGAGCACGACCCGGTTGCCGAATCGAGAAGGTCGCGCGTAGCCGACGGAGTTGTTCATGTTCGAGCGGGGATTGTGAACGATGGTTCCCGGCATGTCCGTGTCGAGCCCAACACAATGCACGAGAAGCCAATCTTCCTTGGCGAGGTGGGCGAGACGAGCGGGAGCGCTGACGTCGTCGGGGCCCTCGGCCACGTGCACGTGAACGCCCACACCGAGTCGCCTCGCAAGATCTGCCGCCGCTTCGAGTGTCTCGGTTGTGCAGGTAAACGCCGCGTGGAGACCCACCATCGCTGGGCGACCAGTCGCGATGTAGCGCTCGCACTCGTCCAATCCGCGCCTTGCGGCCTTGCTCATCGTGCCGTTCGGCTTCACGTCGACCAGTGCCCCCGAATCCGACCAACGGTCGGTCACGCCGTACGAGGGGATGACGCGAACGCCGACGAGAGCACAACCCGCCGCAATGGCATCGAGCGAACCTTCGATTGCCATTGGTGATTCGTGGTGGTCGATGATCGTTGTCGTACCCGAAAGCACCGCTTCGGCCGCACCAAGTGCCGCCGACCACCGGATGATGTCGAGGTCGAGTGCCGCGTCGAGTCGCCACCAAATCTGGTGCAGCACCGAAAGAAAGTCATGCGGGGCAGATGGCGGTGCGGGCATTCCCCGCGCGAGCGCGCTGTAGAGGTGATGGTGGGCGCACACGAACCCACCCGTGGTTGCGCTCATTCGCTTCCGTCTCCATTGTCGTCGCCTCGTTGCATCGGGAGACGATTGCGCCATGTCCCGTCGAATGCGTGGAGGGCGGCGGCAACCGCGCCGGCGGTCGGCACGAGACCGATCTCGCCGACACCCTTGATTCCATAGGGAGAGTTGGGCTGGGGCGATTCGACAAGGACAACATCGATGGCCGGCACGTCTTTTGCGCGCAGGATGCCGAGCGAACGCAGAGTCATGTTCGTCGGGAAACCCGAGTCGGGGTCGGCGGGGAAGTCCTCTGTGAGGGCGTAACCGAGACCCATGTGGACGCTTCCTTCGATTTGCCCCTCGCAGAGTGTGGGGTTCACCGCGCGACCGACATCGTGGGCCGCAATGACGCGCTCGATTTTGCCCGTCGATTTGTCGGCGATGACCAACTGCGCGGCGTATCCGAACGTCGAGTGAATGATCGGGTTCTCGACACCCGGTTCGCCGAGCTTCGTCGTCCAGTCGACCCGGTACTCGCCCGTGTGGTCGACATCGGGCACACAGTTGGCCTCTCGCGCGGCGAGACAGGCAGCGCGAACGGCTCCGGCACCCATGAGGGTTCCCCGTGACCCGGTTGTCTGGCCGAGGCCGAGTTCGCGGGTGGTATCGACGATGACCTTGACCGCCGAGGGGTCGACCCCCAATTCTTCGACCGCAACTTGAAGGGCGACCGTGTTGATGCCCTGGCCCATTTCGGTCCAACCGTGGCGAACCTCGACTCCTCCGTCTCGGTCGAAGCGGACGACCGCACGGGTGATTTCCTTGAAGCCGTTTCCCAATCCCGAATTCTTCAGGCCCAGGCCGACGCCCACCGCCTTGCCGTCGGCACGGGCCGCGTCGTAGTCGTCCTTCACGGCATCGAGGCACAACTCGGCCCCGAGGCAACCGTCATCCATGATCTGGCCCGGTCCCCAGACGCGACCCGGACGAATGACGTTGCGCTTGCGGATCTCCCATCCGCTGATGCCGACACGTTCCGCCAGTCGATCGAGGACACCTTCCATTGCGAACTGTGCCTGATTCGCACCGAAACCCCGGAAAGCTCCGCACACCGGGTTGTTCGTGCGCACAGCAACAGCCTCGACGTCGATGTTGGGAACCTCATACGGGCCGCTCGCATGCCCCGCCATTCGCTCGAGAACCTTCATTCCGACGCTGGCATAGGCTCCGCTGTCGCCGATGGCGCGCACCCGCAGGGCGGTGAGTTTGCCGGAAGCATCGCACGCTGCTTCGTAGGTCATGGTGATGGGGTGACGCTTTGCGTGGATCCGAAGGCTCTCTTCGCGCGACAAGGTGCATTTGACCGGCGTGTCGAGAAGCCACGCAGAAAGTGCGGCGTGGGCCTGGTTGCTCATGTCCTCTTTGCCGCCGAATGCACCACCGTTCGTGACCAGCTCGACGGTGACACTGTCGTTGTCGGTGCCCAACACCCTGGCGATGTCGTTCCGGTCGTCCCAGATCCCCTGGCCTCCCGAGTAGACATGGAGATGTCGTCGTCCATCCCGTACGGAGGGAACCGCGACCGTCGATTCGGGTTCGAGAAAGGCATGCTCGATTCGCTGCGTCTGGAAGGTCTCTGTGACGACGTGTGCAGAAGTCGAGAGAGCGCTCTCGACATCGCCTCGGCAGTAGGTGCTTGTCGACAGAACGTTGTTCTCGGTTCCCCACACCGCAATCTCATGATCCTTCACCGCGCCGGCGGGGTCGGTGAGCGGACGCAGTGGGGAATACGTGACCTTCACCAAGGCTGCCGCTTCCCGGGCCGTGAGTCGGTCGGTGGCGACGACAACGGCGAGCACGTCGCCTGCATACGAGGTGCGACCGCCGACGGGAATCATGACGGGCCAGTCCTTGTAGATGATGCCGACCCGCAGATCACCAGGGATGTCATCCGCCGTATGGACCGCGACGACCCCGGGGTGGGCCAATGCCGCGGACACGTCAATAGCGAGGATGTCGGCGCGGGTGTGGTCGGTGAGATGCAAGGATGCGTGGAGCATGCCCGGAATCCGGATGTCGTCGACATATCCACGATCGCCGAGTGTCAGCTCGTGGGCCTCGTACTTGGTGCCACGGCTACCGATACCACCGCAGACTTCGGGCGTCGGAATGTTGTCCTTGGCAACGGCGTCGATGGCTTCGAGGATCTTCACGTAGCCGGTGCAGCGACAGAGATGCGCGCCGAGATGTCGCGCCATGTCGGATGGTGCAAGTGATGCACCTTTCTTGTCGATCTGGGCCTTGGCGCGCACGACGATTCCCGGGATGCAAAAGCCACATTGCAAACCACCACAGGCCGCGAATGCAGACGCGAATCGTTCGCGCTCTTCGGCGGCGAACCCCTCCAATGTGGTGACGTTGGACCCCGAGATTTTCGTGAGTGGTTGTTGACAGCTCACCACTGCCTTCCCGTCGATGAGGACGGTGCAGCATCCGCACTGCCCGGACGGAGAGCATCCGTCTTTCGGTGAGGTGATGTCGAGTTCTTCTCGCAGGGCGCTCAGAAGATGGGGATGACGGGGGCTGACACTGACGGGACGACCGTTCACCGTGAAGGAAACTGACTCAGCACCCATGAACGCCCCCAATCCCGTGATCGCCCGCTGGTCGGGCCACCACGCGATTTTACATTTTGTCAAAGCGTCCCGACAGGGATCTTTCGCACCTTTTTGGGGTTTTTGAGGTCCGGCCCGGTGTCAGTCGTCGAGCACGACACCGCGTTGAGACGTGATCGGACCGTAGACCTCGGGACGGCGGTAGCGCTCGAAATCGAAGAGTGTCTCTTTGTATTTCTTGCACCAATCGAGGTCGCAGCGTGCGACGAGAAGCTCGTCGCCGGTGGTGTACGCCTGGGCAACGATCTGCCCCGAGGGGGCGATGATCGCAGATTGACCCAAGGAATCAACCCCTTCCTCGACACCACCCTTTGCAACGCCCACCACCCAAGTTCCGTTCTGGTAGGCGCCCGACTGCATGACGAGGGCATTGTGGAAGCCCTGCAGGATGTCTTGACTCGGGTCCGGAACGTAATGGATCGGGGTGTTGTATCCGCAGAGAATGAGCTCGACGCCCTTGAGACCCATGACCCGGTACGACTCGGGCCACCGGCGGTCATTGCAGATCATCATGCCGATGCGGCCACCAAATGCCTTCCACACGCCGAAACCCTCCGGGCCCGGCTCGAAGTAGTAGCGCTCGGCGTGCTGGAACGGTCGGTCGGGTTCGTGATGTTCGTGCCCAGGGATGTGGACCTTGTGGTAGCGCCCAACAATCGAGCCGTCGCGTTCGACGAGAATCTGGGTGTTGAAGCGATGACCATCGTCGGTGATTTCGGCAAAACCAAGGGAAAATCCGACGCCGAGTTTCTTCGCGGCATCGAAGAGAGGTTGCGTGTCACGTGACGGCATCGCGCGCTCGTACCAGTGATCGGCCTCGGAAATGTCGTCGACGAACCAGCGGGGGAAGAATGTCGTCAGTGCAAGTTCGGGAAACGCGACGAGGTCGCACCCGTTGCGGGCTCCTTGCTCGAGAAGCGCAACGAGTCGAAAGACGGCGTCGGCGCGGGTGTGCTCTCGTTGGATCGGGCCCATCTGTGCGGCCCCCACGGTGACGATTCGCGACATTTCAGAATTCCATTTCGGTGAGATCGAGCATGACACGCATCAAAACGTTTGCGCCCTCGATGAGGTGGGCTGGTTCGGTGTGTTCTCGCGGGTTGTGGCTGATTCCGTCCTTGCTCGGCACGAAGATCATCGCCGTAGGACACACTCGGGCGAGCATCTGGGCATCATGGCCCGCTCCTGACGGCAGTCGGCGTACCCGTTCATCCACTGCCGCTGCCCGCCGCTCGATGATGTCCACCACTCGCGGGTCGAACTCGACCGGTTCGAATCGTGCGAGTTGACGTTTCGATATCGAGACCTCTTCGTCCTGCTCGATTTGGAAGCAGAAGGTGTCGATGAGATTCTCGGCGTCGCGCAGCGTGTCCTCGTCGGTGTTGCGTACGTCGAGGGTCACGGTCGCGCGTGCGGGAATCACATTGATCAAATTCGGGTGAAGGTCGATTTTTCCGACGGTGCAGACCTGGTCACCACCGAATCGCTCGGCAATTTCGCGAAGGTATACGGTCATCATTCCTGCCACGTACGCAGGGTCGCGACGCAGGTGCATGGGGGTCGTGCCGGCGTGGTTGCTTTGCCCGACGATCGTGAGCTCTTGCCATGAGATTCCCTGCACGCCCGTCACTGCTCCAAACGTGAAGCTCTCGGCTTCGAGAACCGGCCCCTGTTCGATGTGCAATTCGACGAATGCATGGGGTGTCGGACCGGGGCAGGGGGATGGACCCGCATAGCCGATCCTCGCAAGTTCGTCTCCGAGACGTTTGCCATCGATCGACACGACGTCGAGAGCTTCCTCGAGCGCCATCCCGCCGACGTACACCAGACTTCCGAGCATGTCCGGCGCGAAACGCGCCCCTTCTTCATCGGTGAAGACCCCGACGGTTAGGGGGCGCGTGGGCACGATTCCTTGTTCGTGGCACGATGCGATGATTTCGAGTCCGGCGAGGACGCCGTAGTTGCCGTCGTACTTGCCGCCGGTTCGCACGGTGTCGATGTGTGAACCCGTCATGACAGGGGACCCCGCGCCAACATGCCACGTTCCGAAGATGTTGCCGATTGCATCGACTGTCACGTCGAGGTCGAGTTCGCGCATCCACGAAACGACGAGATCGCGTCCGGCTTTGTCTTCATCGGTGAGCGCCAAACGACACGACCCTCCGTCACCCGTCGAACCGATGTCTGCCAGGGCGTCGAGTCTCTGAAGAAGGCGCTCGCCGTCGATCGATGGTTGTTTCGCTGTCGTCATGGCGCCTCCGAGTCAAGAATACGGACTCGGACTAGGTTGATCTGCCATGCCAACGCACAGGTCGATTGACAGGGCTCGTCTCGCCGCACTTCACGAGGCAGAAAGAAAGTCCTTCGAAGACGCACATCCGAGATCCCGTGAGCTGGCCCTCGAGGCCCGTCGTAGTTTGTTGTCGGGAGTCCCGATGCCATGGATGACCCGGTGGCCCGGTTCATTTCCCTTGACGGTTGCATCGGCGGAAGGCAGTCGGTTCGTCGACGTCGATGGCATCGAATACGACGACTTTTGTCTTGGCGACACCGGTGCGATGACGGGACATGCGTTGGCGTCCGTCGCCGACGCGCTCGACGCCCAGGCCCGCCGAGGCATCACCACGATGCTCCCGTCGCCGGATGCAACCTGGGTGGCCGACGAGTTGGCGCGCCGTTTCGGGTTGCCGAAGTGGCAAATGGCCCTGTCTGCGACCGATGCCAACCGGTTTGTCCTTCGATTGTCACGCATGCTCACCGGCCGACCAAAGGTCTGCGTGATGGACTGGTGCTATCACGGCACGGTCGACGAGACCCTCGCAATCATTGGCCCCGAAGGCACGGTCGTGAGTCGCCCGGGGGCGGTCGGGCCGCAGGTGAATCCATCGCTCACCACAAAGGTTGTTCCCTTCAACGATGCGGCCGCACTCGAATCGGCTTTGGCTTCAGGAGACGTGGCGTGCGTCCTCATGGAGCCGGCGCTCACCAATATCGGGATCGTTCTCCCCGAGCCGGGTTACCTCGAGGAGGTTCGTCGGCTCACCAGACAGTCGGGAACCCTTCTGGTCATCGATGAGACGCACACGATCTGCGCGGGTCCAGGTGGCTGCACGGTGGAGTGGGGGCTCGAGCCAGATTTCTTCGTCATCGGAAAACCGATCGGCGGCGGGATGCCGGCGGCGGCCTACGGCATGTCCGCGAACATTGCGTCGATGCTCGAGGACAGGCTCGCCGGCGACGACGTCGACGTCTCGGGTATCGGCGGAACGCTCACCGGCAACGCGTTATCACTCGCGGCCGTTCGTGCAACCCTGTCCACGACACTGAGGGACGAGGACTTCCGCCGGATGATTCCGCTTGCCGTCGCCTGGACCGAAGGTGTCAAGAGCGCCTACGAAGCCGTCGACTTGCCGTGGCACGTACAACGACTCGGTTGCCGAGCGGAGTACTGGTTCTGTCCGCCGCCCAAGACGGGGGCCGAGGCGGCCGCCGCGGTCGATCATGAACTCGATGCGTTTTTTCACCTGTATGCGCTCAACAGGGGAATTTTGATGACCCCTTTCCACAACATGGCGCTCTTTTCTCCACTGCACACGATGCCGCAGGTCGACCACCATTCCGAAGTATTCGCCTCCGCTGTCGAGGCGTTGACCTCGGCATGATCGCATGGTTGGGCGTCGGCGACCTCGTCATGGTTGCAGCGATCGTCGGCTTTTCGGCCTGTGCACAGATGGTGTCGGGTTTCGGCTTCGCGCTGATGGCTGTTCCGATGATGGGATTGGTGATCGACCTGAAGACAGCAGTCGTCGTGTCGACAATCTGTGGAACGGCGTCGAACACGTACCAGGCAATATTCGACCGTCGACACCGTGACGACGACCTCGTCCGGGTGCTTCTGCTCGCATCGTTCGTGGGCATGCCGATTGGACTCCTTGTCTTGAAGCGGGTTTCCGTGCCCACATTGCAGATCGCGATTGGCGCGTTGGTGTTGATCGCGCTCGTTGCCGTGCTCCGTCGCGACGTTGGAGCGCCGAGAAAGTCTTCTTCGTTGAACTGGGCAGCGGGTTTCGTCTCCGGAGTCTTGGCAACGTCAACGTCGACGAATGGTCCACCCCTTGTCCTGCTGTTGCGGCTGCGGGGTCTGAGCCCCGAGGTGTTTCGGGCAACAATCAACACCGTCTTCAGTGGGGTTGCCGTCGTGAGTATCTGCATGTTCACGATCACCGGACGCGTGACGTCCGAGACTCTTGTGGGAGCCGTTGTCGCCGTTCCCGGTCTTGCAATCGGTATGGCCGTCGGTGCACGACTGCGGGGGGCGTTACCGGAGAATGTGTTCTGGCGATTGGTCGCCGTCGTTCTGGCGGCTACCGCCGTCAGTTCGATCGTGTCGGGCCTGATGTGACTCGTCAGCGGCCAGGGCCGAACCACTCCATCCACGCGTCTTTGTTGCGGGTTCGGTAGACGTAATTCGAAGTCCGCACGGTCGACATCGGAGCGCTCGGGGGAGCCGAGTACTGGTGGCCGGGATAGACGATCGTTTGGTCGGGCAGTTTGGCGAGAGTCTGCAAACTCTCGTACATGAGCTCGGCGTCGGAGCCGGGAAGGTCGGTTCGTCCGCACCCGTCGAGGAAGAGCGTGTCTCCCGACACGAGACACCCGCAGGCAAGAAAGCATTGGCTGCCCGGTGTGTGTCCGGGCGTGTGGACGAACGTGATCTCGACTTCGCCTACGGTCAAGGTGTCGCCGGGAGCGTGGGCAACGAGATGTGACCGTTCAACCTCGGTGGTGCGGATCACCCAGGGAACCTCGTCGGCGTTGACATGGACGGGTACGTCCCGGGACTCGAGAAGGTGCGCGATGCCATCGATGCGGTGGCCCATCATCGAGCCTCCGATGTGGTCGGGGTGGTAGTGGGTGGCAAGGACGCCGGTCAGGGTCATCCCGTCAGCCTCGACGATCCCGAGTAGTTCGTCGACTGCGTACGCCGGATCCACAATCACGCACTCTTTGGTCACGTTGTCGCCGAGGAGATACACGTAGTTGACCATTTGGGCAGCGAGACCGTTACGGACCGCGAAGTCACGGCCCGACAACAACTGGCGAAAGTAGAACCTGTCTTCTGCGTTCATGCCGACAGGTTATGGCGTACCCTGTGCAGCGCGATGGACCAGGTGAACGAGGTCGATACCCACAGCGTGAAGGTTCTCGTCGGCGACGTTCTCGTCGATGTGACTCCCGAGATGTCGGCTGCCTTGTCCTCGGGTGGACGTCTCGTCGGATTGCGTTCAACCGGGACGGTACTTGCAATTCCGGGGGACATCCGACGGTCCGTCGAAGAGTCTGTCACCGCGGCGTGTCGGGGTTTCGTGGAGATGCAGCGTGTCGAGCCCCGTCGAGTCGATCTCTTTTTTGGCTACTTCGCCGACCTCATCGACGACGACGTCTCCTTCGGTCCGGTGATGAAGGCAAACGACGATGACGTCTCTTCCGCACGATCGAAGGGGCGGTCGACGAGTCGACTGGTCATCTCGGAAAAGATGCGGCGTGACATGTCGGCCGGACTCCGGATGTGGGCCGGTCTTGATTTTTCACGACTCGGGTTGTCGGGGTCGCTCGAGCACGAGGGCTGGACGGTCGAGTCATGGCGAGCCCCCCTCGGAGTCGTTGCCTTCGTGTTCGAGGGTCGCCCGAACGTTTTTGCCGATGCGACGGGCGTGCTGAAAAGCGGCAACTCGGTCGTGTTTCGTATTGGCAGCGATGCGCTGCGCACGGCGCGCGCAATCCGGGATCATGCGTTGTTTCCGGCGCTCGATCGTGCAGGTTTGCCGCGCGAAGCGGTCAACCTCATCGACTCCGCCGAGCACTCGGCCGGATGGGCGTTGTTCGACGACTCGAGATTGTCATTGGCGGTCGCGCGCGGTTCCGGCGCGGCAGTCGGTCAGCTCGGAGAGATCGCACGGCAGTGTGGCACGCCCGTGTCGCTGCACGGAACCGGTGGTGCATGGTTGATCGTTGGTTCCAAGTTGCCGGAATCGCGCCTGGCGTCCGCGATCGTTCATTCCCTCGACAGAAAAGTCTGTAACACGCTGAACACGCTGGTCGTTCTCGATGCGAACCGGACGGAAGCATTGGCGGCGGTTTCCGATGCGCTGGCGAGGGTTGGCCGCACCAAGGGGTTGCAGGTGGTCGTTCACGCGCCCGAAGATGTCGCGTCCATTTTCCGGTCCAAAGAAAATTTGGACGTGAGAACCGGTTCGGTTGATTTGGGCGAAGAGTGGGAGTGGGACGACACGCCCGAGGTCACCGTGGTTTGTGCGCGCGACCTCGACGATGCCGTCGAGAAGTTCAACCGTCACAGTCCGCGGTTCGTGTTGTCCGTTCTGTCCGATGACGACGACGAAGTCGCATGGGCGTGGGAGAACTCCGAGGCGCCGTTCTTCGGAGACGGCTTTACGCGTTGGGTCGACGGCCAATTCGCCTTGTCGCGTCCCGAATTGGGTCTGGCGAACTGGCAATCAGGACGTCTTCTCGGCCGTGGGGGAGTCTTATCGGGCGATGGCGTTCACACGGTGCGTCTACGGGTCCGTCAATCCGACCCCGATCTTCACCGATGACTCACTCGACGATGTCGTTGACCGGTAGGTCCATATGAAGAAGCGCGGCGAGACCGTCGGGAAACTCGCCTTTCCAAGGAAGTCGGGCGGCTTGAGTAAAGCTACGGCGGCTTCCCGTCAGGCGCAGCAGTTCCCACACGGGAGGAACGTCGAGGCCGGCTGAGTCGAGGTCGAGCTCGAGGCGCACATCACCGGAACCGCATTCCCACGTTCTGCCGCCCGCGTGAAAGGTGACTCGTCCGAAGCCTCGACGATCAAGGTCGTTCGACATCAGCCAGACGGCCACTTCCATCGACGAAATGACTCCACTCGAATCGCGCGCCCCCGGCCGGTTGATTGCGTGGCGCAAGTCGTGTTCGTGTACGACCGTGTCGTAACTGAGCGGAACCGCGAGTCGGCGTGTCTCGGCTGCCATCTCCTCGAAGACCGGGCCCATGTCCGACCATTCCTCGAGAAGACCGTGGAGAGGAACACCACGACGCATCTCGACGATCGAATCCACCCATGCCTGTGAGTCGGATCCGGGTCCGTTGCCCCTGACGATCTCGGTGGCGATCCCCGAGACGTGGGCGATGAGATCGTGGACGTTCCAAGCCGGACACGTGGGGACGGGCAGCCCGGCCCACTCGGTCGGTGAATCTGCGAGAAGCGCGGTGATCCGCGTTCGGGCGAGAAAGTACTCGTGTGCAAGATACGGCGCAGAGAACTGGTTCATCGATTGGACCTCCCGTCCGCAACGTGGGAATCGTCAGCAACTTCGAGATTGTCGATGAGGCGTACACCGCCCACCACTGCGGCGACAAGAACGACGGCGTTCCTCGCATCGTTGTTCGTCAACGGTTCAAGCGTGTCACGATCAACCACGTCGAGGTACTCGACATTCACCCCCGTGGACCCGAACAATGCGCCGAGGCCCACCGCGCGGGCGTCGGCAACATCCCGACCACCACGCAGTTCGGTCACCACTGCTCGCAAGGCCTCCGACAGTGTCACCGCGAGCTCGCGTGCTGCCGTCGAGAGCTTCACGTTTCGGCTCGACATGGCCAGGCCATCGTCTTCGCGAATGGTCGGACAGCCGACGATCTCGACTGGCACCTCGAGGTCGTGGACCATTCGCTTGATGATGGCGAGCTGTTGGAAATCCTTGCGACCGAAAAAGGCCACATCGGGCGCTACGACATTGAACAATTTGAGGACGACAGTTGCGACCCCCCGGAAGTGGCCGGGACGGCGTTCGCCCTCGAGAACCGAAGCCAGGGCGCCGGGGTCGACGGATGTGTCGAAGCCGCTCGGGTAAATGTCGCCGACCGTTGGTCTCCAGAGGACGTCGACGCCCGCGTGTGTGCACAGTGTCTCGTCTTGGGTCGTCGTTTGCGGATACGCCGCGAGGTCGCGTGGATCATTGAACTGCATTGGATTGACGAAGATCGACACGACGACGAAGTGACCCTGACGTCGGGCCTGTTCTATGAGCGATGCGTGGCCGGCGTGCAAAGCACCCATCGTCGGCACGAAGCCGATGGTGCGACCGGCCGAGCGGGCTTCCGCAACCGACGCGCGGACGTCAGGCGTGGCGCTGACGATGCGCACTTGGGTGTGTCCTATTCGAACGAGTGCGCGTCGTCGGGCCAGGAGCCGTCACGAACCTCGGCAACGTATGCACGACATGCATCGGTGCTGAGTGTCCGAACATCGGCGAATTTCTTGGTGAAACTCAGCTCACGCGTCGACAAGCCGAGAACGTCGTGGAGGACGAGAACCTGGCCATCGCACTGTGCGCCTGCTCCGATTCCGATGGTGGGAATCGAGAGCTTCGCAGTGATCTCGGCAGCAAGTTGGGCGGGTATTCCCTCGAGAACGACTGCAAAGGCACCTGCCTGCTCGACAGCGTGAGCATCTTCGAGGAGCCGCTGTCGCCCACCGGCCTCGTACCCTTCGCGCCGTCCCTGCACCTTGTGGCCTCCCATGCGGTGGACACTCTGTGGTGTGAGTCCGATGTGTCCCATGACGGGGATGTCCGCTTCTGCGATTGCGCGTACCGAATCTGCGACGGTGAGACCACCTTCGAGTTTCACGGCTTGTGCGCCGGCTTTGATGAGCCGGACCGAGTTCGACACCGCTTGGCTTGCTCCGACTTGGTAGCTCCCAAACGGAAGGTCGCCGACAACCAACGCCTTCGGCGTCGCCCGCCGGACGAGGCGCACGTGGTACTCCATTTCATCCATCGTGACGGGGATCGTGTTCGGTTCACCCTGCACGGTTGTGGCCACGGAATCTCCGACCAGGATGACATCGACACCCGCGGCATCGACGATGGCCGCAAATGTTGCGTCGTACGCGGTGATCATTGCGATCTTCTCGCCACGACTCTTCATCTCCGAGAGGAGAGGTGCAGTGACGGCTTTGCGAGGGGAAGTTGTCATCGGTGCCTTTGTCCGGGTCGAGGGTCCTGGGAAGAGGGGAGTACTGGAGACGACGTTCGGAGGGAACGCTACTGCCAGAGGGGCGAGTCGACCCGCCAGGAGACCGGGGTTCCCCAAGTTTCCTGGAACGTCACCTCGTGGGCGGGTTGACGCTTGGCAACCGCCCACTTGCCGGTCGGGTAGCCGAGAGTCACCATCGCCATTGGCACCCACTCCGTCGGTTCAGGAGCACCGAGGATGTCGAGAACCTGCTTCGTGTGTTTCTTGAAGAGCAGCGTCGTCAAGGCCGACCCGATGCCCTCTGCGGTCGCGGCAAGCTGAAGGCTCCAGAGGGCGGGGTAGATGGAGCTTTCCCCGTTCGGCTTGCCCCAAGCAAAGACGATGAGGGGCACACGGTGGAGATTGTCGGCGAGCCATTCTGCGCTGGCGTTGGTCTTCTTAGCCTGAATGACGGCCGGGTCGTTCGGGTCGCCGTTCTGGATGAGGTCCATGACTGCCTTGTACTGGGTGGCGTTCAGTTCCGTGAGCCCTTCGCGGTACAACTTCTGCAGGTCGGACTTCTTGGCGGGGTCGGTGAGAAGAAGGAAGCGCCACTTCTGCTGGTTTCCGCCCGACGGAGCGCGAATCGCCGCGTCGAGGAGCCTTTTCACCACGTCATCGGGGATCGGGTCCGGCTTGACTCGACGCATGGCGCGGGTCGTGTACAGGGCGTTGTAGAGGTCCATGAAATGTGTCCCGTTCAGTTCTTCGAGAGAGTTCCGGCGCCGATGGCACGGGCCAAGTCAAAGATAGCCATGCTGCCCGTTTGCCAGCGAACAGTGAGTCGGCACACAGCGATGCGCCATGTACCTCCGTCGAGGACCAACTCATTGGTGTAATGGCCTCCGAGCTCGCAATAGTTCACCGCACCGGGTTGGCCGAGGCGAATCATCGTGTCGGGTGCAAACCAATGCTGAGCGCGAAGTTCCGTGATGCAGGTTGCGCGATCAGCTTCGTGCAGCGTGATCATTTGGTTCGACATCTGGTGTTGTGTCGCGTCGAAGGAGCCGTTCGTTCGACGTACGTTGTCAACCCATGCATCTCGTGGGATATTCGACGCAGGACGCCCGCTGAAGCTCGAAAAATCGAATTCACAGGGATCGGTGAAGCACTCGGAGTACATCACCCAATCGCGACGATCGATACCCGCGGCGTACCGGTGACTCACATCGATGATGTTTCGAACGGTGACAGGGTCGAGGGTCATGCAGGTACGTCGGCCTTTTGCGCGTCGCCCCTGGGACGCATGGTCCTCAACCACCTCACGGCATTCGCGATCAAAGCCCGGTAATACGGATTGTCGAAGGCGTCGGGGCCCTCGCCAGGCTGCAGATAAACGACTCGGGAGTTTCCGGACATGTGTGTCCACGCGACCGCATCGGAAGCAGGAACATGGCGCCAGCTTCGATTCTCTTCTCGTCGTACGGCCGCGAATGCGGAGGCGTGATGGGTGTCGTCACGCGGGGCGTCGGTTCGAACGAGAACTTCGACTTCGTCTTCGAAGACAGGGCACTGGTAGGTCTCGTCGGTGAGTTCGAAAACGATGGGTAATCCCGCGCACACAGGGTGATCGGGTTGGGCAACGGTGAACCGCTGCGTCACATTCATTGCGTACCCAGAGTCGGGATGTTCGACGCCCCGCAAACGAGCTGGGGCGTAATGGAATCGACCCTTGACGATTTCGGCGAACCCATCCCATGTCGGCCATGAAGCGATCGCATGATGAAGGACAAGTAGCGGCAAGCCTGCGGATGTGATGTGTTGCCATGCGCCGACGAGCTCGGGGGGATGTGCGGCAAACCCCGGGCTCTCGCCTCGGCGGAGGTGGATTCCCGGCATGTCATAGAGAGCAAGAAGGTCGTAGGTGTCGACGAGCCTCTTGGCGCCTTCCTGTGTGAAGAATTCGCCGGCATCGGGCCACTCAATGAGATCGATGTCGGCCTCGACTGAGTCGAGGAGACGTTGTAGCGAGGGACGATCGAAGGGGTGCCCACCCACCAGCCATGCCACCTTGGGGTGCGTATCGGATGAGGCCACACCGGCAGAGTACCCAACAAGAATCATCGACGACGACCGTTAGATTCGATTGTGTGGATCTTCGACGGGACCTGCGCAAATGGGCCAACGCGCGATCGTTTGAGGTGATCCAAGGCGTGTCCGAATGGATCAAGGTTCACGGATCAATCGGTCCCGACACGTCTCGGGGGCGTCAATTTGCCGGGTTCGGTAACGGGAGCATCATCTGCCATCCCTTCACCACGATCTTCAACGAGCAGTTCATCGAAATCGGCAGCGACACGATGATCGGGCCGAACATCGCCTTGTCTGCAGGAATGATCCCGGGCCAGTCCTGCCTCACATCTCCGGTCGTGAAGATCGGAGACAGGTGCCTCATCGGGCGAGGAAGCGGAATCGTCGGTCACCTTGCGATCGAGATCGGCAACGACGTCTGGACGGGGCATCACGTTTACATCACGGATCAGAATCATGGATACGAGAACGTCGACGTGCCGATCTCGCTCCAGACACAACCCGAGTCGCCCGTCACGATCGGAGACGGCAGTTGGCTCGGCTTCGGAACAGTTGTGCTGCCGGGCGCCCGGATCGGACGACACGTTGCAGTCGGCGCCAATTCCGTGGTGGTGGGAGAACTCCCCGATTTTTGCGTCGCTGTCGGTGCTCCTGCGCGGGTGATCAAGCGCTACGAGCCGGATCGCGGCTGGTACCGAGTCGATTGATCGTCAGACCGACAGGTCGATCGGTGCCGCACACGACTTCATCAGATTGTCGGCGGCAAAGGTGGACACTTTCTCGGAAATCGGAATGCCATCGACCTTTGTCTCGGCGAATGGGTCGTTGCGACCCGCTCGCAGGGCGTCTGCGTATTCGCGACGATCCTGAATGTACGTTCGATAGTCGGCGATCCAAAGAGGAACGATCGCCTGCCCCTTCTCGTCGGCGACCGGCTGGGCGGCAATGTCATCGAGGGCACGCTCGATCGAATCCGTTGCCTTGTCGACGATCTCGGCCCGCTGTCTCAGCGCGTCGGGCCCGACGTCGGACAATCGACGCATGTCGACAAGCTCGATTCGTTCCTGTTCCGCGGCGACGCACCGCTTTTCCGCGTATCGTTGCCACGCCTCGTCCCCGATGCGATTGACCGATTCTTTGCTGGCGAAACCGAACGCGTATATCCACATCACCGCAATGCCGACGCACACCACGACGAGAAGCGGTTTCACGAATCGCTGCAGCATGACTTCCTACCGATCGTTCGATTTCTCGGGACGGTAAGTGGCGAGCAAGTGCAGTGCTGCGCCACCGACACCCAGGACGAGTCCCGTTCCAAAGCCCCAGGTTCCCGAGTAGTCGATGCCAAGAGCATGGTCGAGGCTGATGCGACCCCCACCAAGTCCAGAGACGGCGATTCCGGTTACGGCCAGAATCGCGCAGTACTCCCAGCCTTGTCCCTCGTTGAAGATGAAGAAGCCATTCGACCGATGTGCGACGACAATCGCAACGATCATCGTCGCGGTGAGCGCGGCTGCGGCAGAGGGGACAAAGAGACCCGCGAGAAGCAGAACGCCCGCGCCCATTTCTGTGAAGGCGGCGAGGAACGCCTGGAGCGTCGGCTTTCGCATTCCGATCGCAGCGAACCACGCAGCGGTGCCCCGTCGCGATTCGGCACTGCGCCACTTGTTCGCCCCGTGCAGAAAGATGCAGGCCCCGAGGCAGACCCGAAGGAGAAGGCTCGCAACATCGAGGCGGTTCATGATCAAGACGCTAGACGCAGGTGAACTGATAGAACAATCGCGTGTCGGATTTCTTTTCGCTCGTGGCACGAATCACGAGGGGTCATCGACGCGCCTTTGCTGTCGCCGTCGCCGGTGCATCCACCTACGCCGTATGCACCGTGTTGTCTGCCTTTGCCATCCGTCACGTGATCGACCACGCCATTGCACCTCGTTTCGAGGAGGGGAACGTCGGCGCGGGTGCGGTGACCGCCGCGATGGTATTGCTCACAACGATCGGCCTGATGCGTGCAATCGGGGTCGTATTCCGTCGGAGTTTCGCCGGTGTGACCGAATGGCGTGCCGCCGGCTCGTTCGCAACGGCGGTTGTACGTCGAATCTGTGAACAACCCGCCTGGTGGCTGAGGACCCGCAGTACGGGTGACGTCATAGCGCGGATGACGGTCGATGCCGAGGCATCGGTGGCAATGCTGGCACCCTTGCCTTTTGCATCTTCGGTGGTCGTTCTGTTGGTTTTTGCATCAATCGGAATGGTCCTCACCGATCCGGTTCTTGGTCTGATCGGAGTGCTCGTCATCCCGGTCCTGGCATGGGTGAACTTGTTGTATCAAAGACGCGTCGATGCGCTCTTCGCCAGGGCGCAGGATCATCTCGGCGATCTCTCATCGGCGGTACACGAGAGTTTCGAGGCGGTGACGGTTGTCAAAGCCTTTGGCGCCGAAGAACGCGAGGCACGTCGACTGTCAGGCGTTGCAGAGCGGCTTCGCGACGCTCGCATGGAGACGGTTCGGCACAGGTCGCGTTTCGAGGCGCTTCTCGATTTGGTGCCCTCTGGCGCAATCGTTCTGCTTCTGTTCGTCGGTTCTCAACGCGTGGGCGAGGGCGCGATGACCGTCGGCGAGCTCGGCGGGTTCGTCTACCTCTTCACACTGCTCTCCTTTCCGCTTCGCATCATCGGATACGCGCTCAGCGAACTGCCGCACTCGCGAGCCGGACTGGCGCACCTGAATGCTTTTCTCAACGAGGCCGTTGCGCGACAAGTGAGACCGGAACCGCGCCTTGGTGTCGGTGTCGAGATCCAAGGGTTGTCGGTCACCCATCCGGGCCAGTCGGCGAAGACCCTCGACATCGAGTTCCTGTCGGTTGAGCAGGGTGCTTCGCTGGCAATTGTCGGCGAGACGGGATCCGGAAAATCGACTCTTGTCGGTGTCCTGGCAGGGATCGTGCCGTTCGATGGCCAGATAACCGTCGGAGCACGTGGTGTCGCACCCGTATTCCAAGAGACGTTTCTCTTCGGAACGACGTTGCGCGAGAACCTGCTGTTTGGATGCGTGCGTCCGGAATCCGACATCAGGAATTCTCTCGAAATTGCGGGCGCACTCGAATTCGTCGAACAGCTTCCCGACGGGATCGACACGGTCGTCGGAGAGCGCGGCGTGGGGCTGAGCGGCGGACAGCGGCAACGTCTCGCCCTTGCGCGGGCACTCCTCGCCGAACGCGACGTGCTGGTCTTGGACGACACGACGTCGGCCCTTGACCCCGAGACTGAGGCCTTGGTCATGGCAAACCTCGTGGCGAATCGTGGGGGCCGGACGCTGATCGTGATCGCTTCGCGGCCCTCAACGGTGGCGATGGTCGGTGACGTTCTCTTCCTTGCCGGCGGTCGGGTCATTGATCGCGGAGGGCACGACGAGCTGCTGTTGCGATGTCCTCGGTATGCAGAGCTGATGGAGTCCTACGAGAGTGATCGTCATGCCAAATGACTCATCGAAGGGCGCGATCAATGTCATCTCGAGGGGTCTGGCGCTCAGCCCGGCGCTCAGACGCGGACTCGGTGTCACTGTGCTTCTTGCAATGCTCGGCACGGGGACTCGAGTCGCGATTCCCATTCTGGTCCAGCTCATCATCGACCGCGGAATCAGCGCCGAGGGCGTCGACTTCGAACTCGTGGCCGGACTGTGCGTCGCAAGTGCCTTTGTCGTGTCTCTCTCAGCGGTGTCGCTTCGCTCGGCCATTCGGCGTCTGGGAATGCGCAGCGAAGAGGCGCTCTACGGACTGCGCGTGAAACTGTTCGAACACATCCACGGACTGAGCATCTCGTACCACAACGAAGAGAAGAAGGGTGCCTTGGTGGCACGTGTGACGAGTGACATCGAGACACTCGGACAATTCTTTTCATGGGGTGCCCTCGCGTGGTTGCTCGACGGCTCACTCATGTTCGTCATTGCGGTGATCATGCTTTCTTACGATTGGTTGCTCGCCGTCGTTGCATTGGTCGTTGCGGCACCGCTGGTCTATGGCTTCCGACGAGTGCAGGTTCGTCTGGTGAGGTCGTACGAAAAGGCGCGAACGTTGAATGGCTCGTACTTTGCCGAAGCTGCCGAGTTCGTCAACGGATCGGACGTCCTGGTCGCCTATGGCCAGCGGGATGCATACGCAGAGAAACTGCTGGCAACGATGCGGCAGCGGTACAAAGCCCAGATCAAGGCGGGATTCCTCGGTGCACTCTTGTTTCCGATAGGCGAGCTTTTCTCGGTGTTGACGGTGGTTGCCGTGTCGGTGACGGCAATTGTGCGAGGACCCGAGGTTGGTTTGACATTGGGGGCCGTCGTCGGCTTCATCTTCCTCACGTACAGATTCCTCGAGCCAGTCGCCGAATTCACCGAAATCATCGACAACACTCAGGCGGCAGTTGCCGGTCTGACCAGAATCATCGAAGTTCTCGACACCCCGGTGGGTCCTCCCGAACCGATTGACCCGCGTCCGCTGCCTTCCGGGTCGCTCGACATCAGGTTCACGAGGGTCTGGTTTGCTTACCAAACGAGGCCCACGATGGTCGATCAGGACACGTCGACCCGGATTCGAGCCGAAGGGCCCGATGACAATCCGTTTGTCGTTCGTAATCTCAGCCTCGAGATTCCATTCGGTCAGCACGTCGCGGTCATTGGCTCGACCGGTTCCGGCAAAACCACAATGGGACGACTCGTTTCACGACTCGTAGATCCGTCCAGCGGCACCGTCTCTTTGGGCGGCGTGTCCTTGGCCGATGTTCGTCGCGAGGATCTTCGTTCGGTTCTCACCTTCGTTCCCCAGGAGCCTTTCCTTTTCGACGGAACCATTTTTTCGAACCTTCAATTCGTCGATGCCGCAGCCAACGAGGCGACGTGCCTCGGCGTTGCGGCGCAGCTTGGGCTCGATGAATGGTTGAGCGGGCTACCGGACGGTCTTGCGACGCGGGTCGGTGAGAGGGGCAACGACTTGTCAGCAGGCGAACGTCAACTCGTCGCGTTGTTTCGTTCGGCGATTGCCGCGCCGAAGATTCTCATTCTTGACGAGGCGACCTCGGCAGTTGATCCACTGATAGAAGTGCGGATCTCGCGTGCTTTTGAAGCGCTGGCGGCGGGTCGCACAACCATTGCAATCGCGCACCGGTTGAGTACGGCGATGCGGGCCGACAGGATCCTCGTGATGGATGCGGGCGTGATCGTCGAAGACGGTACCCACGACGAGCTTGTCAACAGGTGTGGGCGTTATTCGACGCTCTACGAGGCATGGGTTGTCGCGACAGGGGGGTGAGCCCCGGCGTGCGGATAGTTTTGTGATTTGATGCGCCGCACCGTGGTTCTCCTTGTGTTGCTGCCGTTCGTCGTGGCGTGCAGCGCCGGAGATACGCAACGCCTCGCCATCTGTGAACGATCAGTCGCAATCGAAACCGCCATCGCGCGTTCCGGTGAGCTTGCTGCCGAAACGAAGACCATGAACGCCGCGGTGCTGCGGAATCAACTCGATGAAGACATGCGGAGCCTGACGGCTGCGCTTGATGTAGCACCCGAAAGCATCGTGAGCGACATCTCGACCGTGCTGTCCCGACTGCGGAACCTTTACGGTTCGCTCGAGTTGCTCGAGTGGGACGCTGCTCGATTCATCTCGAATGATCGCCTCGACGAGGCATTGGCAGCTCTCGGATCGGTGAACACCCGACGACACCTGGCGCGCTTGAGTGGGTATCTGGTCGATGCTTGCGAGGATCAGTCTCTGGGGGGTTCGGTTCCGCCCGACACCGTCATCGCAACGCCTCCGACCTCCACGTCGACACCGGTAGTAGAGGAGCCGATTCCCGAAGAGCAAGATCTGCTCACCGTGCACGTCGCGATGGGGACGGCAATTGCCGAGAGCTTCGGGATTCCGGTCACCGTTGAGCAGGCCGAATGCCTTGGCGGAGAAGCAGACATGGTTGCCGTCGACGGCGACATTGAGAATCCCACCGACTGGCAAAGCAGGCTGGATGAAGCCTTTCTCGCGATTTTTCCAAAGTGCGGCCTCACCGCGCCGGATCGACCAACACCTTGATTGCACTCGACGGATCGTCGGCCAGACGGGCGATCGCCTCGGGCAGTTCACTCAGACCGACCGTCTTGTCGTGCAGGGGATCGACCAGGATTCTTCCATCGGCCATCAGGTTCATCGTTTCGACGAAGTCATGGTGGTTGTAGGCGAGTGATGCGACCACGGTGACTTCCTTGATCAGCCAGGACTGCGGCGAGATCGTCGCTGCGCCGGATGCGAGTCCGACGAGGTTGACCCGCCCCCCGCGGCGCACGAGATCAACGGCGACCTGAATGGTCGGAGGCACACCGGCACACTCGAACACGAGATCGGCACCCCTCGACCCGAATCTCTCCCGGGCGTCTTCCGGCGTGATTGCCTCGTCTGCGCCCACGTCGAGGGCCTTCGAGCGTCGTAATTCGTTGGGTTCGATCGCAATGACCCGGCCCGCGCCCGCCGTCTTGGCCACTTGGAGGGTCAAGAGACCGATCGGGCCGCAACCCTGAACGAGCACAACCTCGTCGGGCCGAGGAAGGGTGCGCATCACTGCGTGATAGGCAACGGTTGCCGGCTCGACGATGGAGGCCTGGTTTGCCGTCAGTGACGGATTCGTCCTGATAAGCCGAAGGGCGTCGACGGCGATTGCAGGCGCAAAGGCACCGTGCGGTGGAGCGAGTGGGTCACGGCCGAGAGCGTTCAGAAAAGCGTAGGTGCAGTAATTCGTTCGGCCGGACACGCATTCGGGGCAACGTCCGCATGCAGCCGATACACCGCACACCACGCGATCACCTTCCTTGATGTGGCGCACGTCGGCCGCCACAGCCGAGACGGTGCCCGAGAACTCGTGACCACAAATTGCCGGGTTGTACGGCTCCTTCGAGAGGAACCCGTGGAGATCGGTCCCACAAATGCCGCACGAGTCAACCTTCACCACGGCCTTGCCTGTCGACGCAACGGGCTCGGGAAACTCGATGAACTCCATCGTACGAAGTCCGGTGATGAGCGCTGCCTTCATGATCGTGTCTCCGGTGCTGGTTGTTGGGTGATTCGTTCGATCGCGGGTTCGATCGCCCACGCCAAGCCGCGACGCAACAATTCGTGGAACTCCGAGAGTTCCCAAGATCCACGATCGATGGTGGGCCACCTCATGCCATTGAACGGCGCATGTTTCATGTCCCAATGACTCCGACAGTGACCCAGGGTGAAATAGAGAACAGACCCTTGTCCGAGTGGGCGCCGGTACATCACGTATCTCGGCTCGTCGGTGGGCCAATGCGACTCGGCGAAGCTGCTCGTGGTCCCGGTCCAGCGCGTTTCGAGTAACGGCTCGATGGCGGCACGGATCTCGGAGAGATAGAGCTCGTCGTTTGCATGGAACGTGGTGATGCCGGCGACCAGTGGATCGGCCTCGGCACCGGGTGACACGGTGACGGCATACGGCTCGATCGGCGGATGGGAAAGGAAACGACTCCCGAGCACGTCGCTGAACACGGGCATCGCATCGGGTGTTTCGAACGCCGGGCCAAACGATTCCGGACCGTCTATCGCCGAATTGGTCGCGTGCAGCGCGAATATCCTGCCGCCTGCCTCGACCCAATCCTTGATGGCGACCTGGGCCCCCATCGATGGACGGACGTCGCAGGTGTACGTGACGAGCAAATCCGCGTCGGACAGAAGATCGATGTTTTCGTAGTCACTCGAGACCTGGGTGCGAATACGTTCGTCTGCCGCGAGCAACTTCAGAAGTTCGAGGCGCGCAAAATCAAAGTCGTGCCATTTTCCGCCGACCACAAGGACGGCATTGATACGGCCTGACATTCCGAGCGACGACCGGCCGTCAGAAGTTGATGCGCTTGGTGTAACCGCCGTCGATGACGAGGTTTGCGCCTGTGATGAGACTCGCCGCCGGGGACGCGAGGAAAGCCACTGCATTTGCGATCTCGACCGGATCACCGAGACGCTTCACGGGCATCTTGTTGACGATGGTGTTGTAGAAGTCCGCCATGTTCTGCTTGATGACGTCCCAGTTGCCGCCCTCAAAGAACACCGGACCCGGCGACACCATGTTCACCCGGATGCCTTTCGAAGCGAGCGATTGCGAGAGATTCGATGCGTAAGCAACCATCGCCGCTTTCATGGGGCCGAAACTTCCCGGTCCGGCGAATTCTTCCTGGGCGGCGATGCTGCTCAGACACACGATGGAACCGCCACCGCCGGCTTCCATCACCGGTGCGAGCACCTCGGCCGCGCGTACGAGGCCGAGCACGTCGAGGTTGAGATTCTTGACCCACTGTTCTTCTCCGCGACCGGAGGCGCCGGACATGTTGTGCACGAAAACGTCGCAACCCCCAAGCTGCTCCGCTGCCTTCGTGAGCCACGCTTTGTAGGCGGTTCCATCGCCGGCGTCGATGCCTTCGCCGTACGCCTTCACTCCGATGCTGGCGATGCTGGCGACCGCCTCGGCGACGTCACCACGCGCGCAAATTGCAACGTCACATCCCTCGCGAGCCAACAGTTGGGCAGTGGCGAGACCGAGTCCGCGCTTGCCACCCGTGACGATCGCCTTCTTGCCTTTGAGTCCAAGATCCATGAATCCCCCTGTCGTATGACGGCCGGTCACCGTCGTGTTGCCGACGGCACACGTGCCGCATTCGCAGAGCATAGGGTGGTCGCATGAACCCACGTGAAGTCGCACTGGTGACCGGTGCAGGATCGGGCATTGGCAAGGCCACGGCGAAAGTGTTTGCGGACAGGGGGTACGGAGTCGTCGCTGTCGACCTGACCTCCGAGAGCCTGGCGTGGACGGCCTCGGAACCGGATCCTTCCCGGTATGTCGCCATTGCCGGCACCGTCACGAGCGAGGCGTTGAACAAGGAAGCGGTGGCCGCAGCCGTCGAGACTTTCGGCCGGCTCGACGTTTCGATTTTGAACGCGGGCATCACTGGGTCTCGACCCTGGAACGAGGACGGAGCAATCGATGCGTTGCGACGCATCCTTGACGTCAATGTCGTTGGCGTCGCCATCGGCATCAACGAGGCGGCGGCAGTGATGAAAAAGCAGGGGACCGGCGTCATTCTTCCGACGTGCTCGACCTCGGGTTTGCGCGGGGATCCCGGAAGCTGGGCGTACAACGCCTCAAAGGCCGCTGTCATCAACCTCGTGCGCGCTGCGGCGCTCGACCTGGGCCCTTTCGGCATACGCGTCAACGGCGTTGCCCCGGGTCCAACGGAAACGGGCCTCACGGTTCGTTTGAACGAGATGCCGGAACTCAAGCGGGGCATGGTGAACCGCATCCCACTTGGGCGTTGGGGTCAGCCCGAGGATCTCGCCGAGGTCTTCTTCTTTCTTGCCTCTCGCGCGGCGTCATTCATCACGGGCGACACGATCTTTTGCGACGGAGGTATCTCGGCAAACGCGGGGCACTTCCCGTTGCCGGAACGTCCGCGTTGATGCGTCTTTGTTAGCGTGTCGTCATGGCCGACAAGTACATCACCAACTACGAAGATGTCACCGTCTATGGGCTCGACACCGAGACCGAGGACCTGATGCACGAGCAGCAGAAGGAACTCACCTTCTGTTGGACGACGAAGGACGGTTCCCCCATGGCGTCGATTCTCAGTTACTTCCGCAAGGACGGAAAGTTCTGGATGACGTCGGCCGCGCACCGCAAGCGCGTGCCCGCGATTCGTCGCGACCCACGTGTCGCAGTTGTGATCACCTCGACCGGCCAGCCCATGGGTGGCGGTCGCACCGTCACCTACAAAGGCACGGCACGTGTCCTCGACGACCGTGCAACGAAGGAATGGTTCTACCCGGCGCTTGCCGACCGGTTGTATGGCCAAAATCCTGAGCGCGCGGCCGAGTTCGCGAAGATGCTCGACTCACCCGACCGCATCATCATTGAGGTGACGCCGGGTCTTCGTGTCGGCTACGACGGTGCGAAGATGGCTGCAGCGACGACGCGGTCGCGCGATGCCGGTGTGTTGAAGAAACTCTGACCTCGTCAACAACCCTGATCTATTCACCGAGCCCAAGTGCGGTCATCGCGGTTTCTCGGGTGATTTTGTAGTCGGCTTTGCCACTGGGGCTGCGGTACACCGAGTCGACAAACACGATGTGCTTCGGACACTTGTAGGACGCGAGATGCTTGCGCATTTCGGCGACGAGTTCGGTCTCCGTGATGGCCGAGTTCGCCGAGCGTGAGACCACGGCAACCACTGCATTGCCGAAGCGATCATCGGGAACACCGACGACCGTGCAGTCTGCGATACCCGGTACGGCCCGCGCAACGACTTCGACCTCTTCGGGGTAGACCTTCTCACCGCCGGTATTGATGCAAACGGACCCGCGACCAAGAAGGTGCATGGTTCCGTCGGCATCGATGAGGGCGTAGTCGCCGGGAACCGTGTATCTCACGCCATTGACCGTGCGGAAGGTCGAGGCGGATTTCTCGGGATCCCGGAAATAGCCCTGCGGAATCGGCCCCGATGCGCCGAGGACTCCGACCCGTCCGCTACCTCGGGGAATGATCTCCCACGTTTGGTCGTCGAAAGTGACGACGTTCGGCGGTGCGACGAAAACCGCGGTTGCGAGAGGCGATTTGTCGGGGGTCGTCATGTCGATGCCGAACGGACCACCTTCGCTGGCGCCCAACATGTCGATCATGGTGGCGTTCGGCATGAAGGAACGCAGCGAAAGCTTTTGGTCGCCGGAAAGTGTCGCCCCGGACGAAGTGATGCGCGCCACGCTCGTCAGGTCGGGCAACTTGGCTCCCGTTGATTGAAGGCCTTCGAGATAACGGTTGATTGGTTTGGCGAAGGCATCGCCAACGAGCGATATCTGGTTCACCCTGTACTTCTCGGTCAGCGTCACCAACTCGGCCGGATCGAACTTGCGTGACTTCAGCAACACGACTTTTCCGCCCAAGACAAAACTCGACATTGCGAGAAAAAGCGCGACTCCGTGCATCAGCGGCGGCGCGCAGAGATTTGTCGGACTCTTTCCCTCGGCATTCAATTGACGCGCGACACGGCCAACTTCGTCTGAGCTTGATGGAAGCGGCAATCCGAGGGCCTGGTACCCCGATGAGGCGAGCGCACCGAACAAGTCGACGTGACGCCACATCACGCCTTTCGGCATTCCGGTCGTACCGCCCGTATAGAGGAACAACAGGTCTTCTCCCGATCGTCCGATGCGTGGGGCGGGAGGTGCGAGGGTGATGGCCGTGGCGTAGTCGAGGTGACCAGCGGGAAGCGGCTCCTTCCCATCGAGGTCGTCGACCCGAATCAGGGTGCGCAGAGAGGGAACCAACTCCTGCAGCCCGCTGACGCGGTCGGAGAGCGACGCGTGGTACAGAAGCACCTCTGCTTCGGAGTTGTTGAGAATGTAGGCGACCTCGTTCACGAGGTACCTGTAGTTCACGTTGACTGGAGTCGCACGAAGCTTGAACAGCGCGTAGACGCTTTCAAGGTACGCAGCGTCGTTGTACAGCAGTTGCGCGACTCGTGAGCCTTGGGCAACTCCGCGTTCGGCAAACACGGACGCGAGTCGCGCCGCGTGGTCGTCGAGCTCATGCCAGCGAATCTCTTGATCGCCGAGCACCACCGCGATTTGGTCGGGTTGGGCATCCGCAAGGGCCTCCCACAAACTGGCCCAACTTTCCGAAACGTAGGGAACTGTCGACATGACTCCACCTTGCGACTCGTCGTTCGGAGAAGTGTAGATGCAGCCCCATTCGCTCTCGGTTGGTTCCGGAATCGAGGACGCCGGCGCGCGATCTAGTTTGGGGACATGGAGATCCCGCAACCCGATCCCGACAAACTGAAGATGTTCTCGTTTGTCCTGTACAGCCAGTTGTCCGGTGCAGTGACGGCCGGAATGATTCATCTTGGCGACAAGTTGGGGCTCTACAAGGTCCTCGCAGCAGCTGAATCTCCCCTGAGCTCGGGGGAGATTGCAGAGCGTTCGGGACTGCACGAGCGTTGGGTGCGGGAGTGGACATCGAATCAGGCTGCCGCTCGGCTGCTCGAGGCCGACCATTCTGACCCGCACGACCCGACGTTCTCGTTGTCCGCCGAGGGGCGCGCGGTGCTCGCCGACGAGTCGCACCCCTCATTTGGAATGGGGATGTTTCATCGGTTGCCGTCCACGATGGAACGCCTCGCGGAGCTTCCCGGGTGCTTCGCGTCCGGACTCGGATTCGACTACGACGCACACGGCCACGACGGTGCAGTCGGTATCGAGCGTTCCTTCGAACCGTGGAGCAACGCGAACCTTGTACCGGTGGTCCTCCCCACCATTGACGGCCTGATCGACCGTCTACAACGCGGGATCCGGGTCGCGGACATCGGTTGTGGTGCGGGCAGCGCAGTGTGCACCATGGCCGCCGCCTTCCCGGACAGTTTCTTCTTTGGTTACGACATTTCGCACCACGCTCTCTCCATCGCTCGGGAGAAAGCGGCGAAGCGCGGCTTGAGGAACGTCAGTTTTGTCGATGTACGCGACGAGGCGATCCCCACTGATGGTTCATTCGGGTTTGTGACGACGTTCGACTGCATCCATGACATGACCCGACCGCGCGAGATGGTTCACACAATTCGGAGGGCGATCGCAGATGATGGTGTCTGGCTCTTGGTCGACATCAAGGCGATGGAGACCCTCGAGCAGAATGTCGCCAAGAATCCGATGGCTGCCTTGATGTACGGCATCAGCGTGTTGTCGTGCATGGCTTCGGCGCTGTCTGAAAAGGATGGGGAAGGTTTGGGCACGCTCGGGCTTCCGGCGGGAAAGGCCGAAGCCTTCGCTCGCGAGGCTGGTTTCGTCTCGTTTTCAGTTCTGCCGGTTGAGCATTCCGTCAACGCGTTCTACGAGGTCAGACCGTAGACCGGTCTCGATGTCTACTTCTTGCAGCCGTCGATGGCCTTCACGATGGGATACGGATTGACGGCCGCACCACCCAAAGGATGCACCTCGAAGTGGAGATGCGGGGTGGTCGCACCGGTCGAACCGACCGTACCGATGACTTGTCCGGCGGTGACCTTCGTGCCGACGGCGATACCCGGAGCGAAGGTGTCGAGGTGGGCGTAGAAGAAATACGTTCCGTCTGCCATCGTGAGCCTGAGGGCATTGCCGGACAACTTGGCGGTGTCCGCGGTGGTGACCCGTGTGATTGTTCCGTCGGCGACGGCGAGAATCTCACGTCCACGATCGGCGATGATGTCGACGCCCTCGTGCTTGCGGTCGGGCCCACGTGGTTCCATCCAAGTGTCGATGAAGTAGCAGGCGGGGCGCACGGGAAACACGGCAATCGTCATGGGAAGCACCGGGCGCGGCAGCAGACCGAGTTCGATGGCTGTGCCCGGGTCGAGCGCGCCCGTCGGCGGAAGATTCCGTGCGGTCTGAAACTTCGAGATGGCGCTACGGGTCGCGTTGCCAAAGATTCCGTCCGCTCCACCGAAGACCTCGATGCCGCCGGCGATCAACGCATTCTGCAGTGCGGCGACAACCTCACCACGTGAGCCCAGAACGGGGAACATTTCGACCGACCACACAATCGGAGCCGGGGTAGGAGCTGGTGCATCCGTTGCAACGGGGGCCGGAGCAGCAGTTGTCGCAGGTGCGGGTGCGACGGTGGTGGCCGGCGCCGGGGGAACCGTGGTGGTCGCGGGGGCTGTGGTGGTCGTGGGTGCAGGGGCGGCCGTTGTTGTCGGCGCAACTGTCGCGGCTGTCGCCGCCACGGGTGTCGGCACCAAACCAAGCAGGCGGGCAGTGCGACGGTCCAAGATGCCGGTGGCGCGGTAGCCGACGACGGCCTGAAAGTTGCGCAGGGTCGCGCGGGTGCGGGGACTGAAGACGCCGTCGACGCCGCCCACGAGTGTGAAACCCTTTGCGACGAGAGCCTGTTGGAGGGCGCGAACCGCATCCCCAGACTGGCCGAAGCGGGGCAGGCCGGCGCGAGCCGGGGCCTGGACCGCGGCGCCAGGTGTCGCATTCGTTGCCGCCGATGCTCCCGAAACGCCGCCAAAGACCAACACAGCTGCGCAAACAACAGCTGCGAGTCCTCCGCCGATCCGTGTGGTTGTCGAGTGCCTGTTTCCCATGTCGTGCTCCTTGCGAGTTGCACAAGGGGCATCGGCTGGTCGGGGAAAGACTTGAGAGAAATCTCACGGAAAATAGGTAGACCACCACGCAGAGTGGTTTCGGAGGGCAAAGAACCACCGAGGGTTGGTGTCTGTCAGCCCCGGGACCCGGACCCCGACTGGTTCGGCCGGTGTTGGGGCAGCTAGCTCGTGATCAGGGGCCGCACTGGACGCACTTCCCACGTCGCGAGACGCGTGACTGCCTCGAGGAGGTCGGCTCGGGTGAGAACACCTGCGTGGGCTGCGAACTGGACGGCCAGTCCGTCGATCAAGCCCATCAGACGCATCGCCGAATTGTGGGGTTCGGGACAGTCGAATTCTCCCTCGCTGTTTCCGCGCGAAACGATCGCCTCGATCAGTGCCACTCCACGTTCGTCGAGCTCTTGGCTGATCCGTCGCATCATTGGGTTGCGCAGAGCCTCACCCCACGCGTCGATCCACAGCATCCATTCGAGGTCGTCGCTGCCTTCAGGCACGAAGTCTTCGATCGCGCGCGAAAGCTGCTCGTTGGGGCCCTCGACTTCGAACACGTACTGCTCGAGTTCGTGAAGCGCCGTGCGCGCGTAGTGCGCAAACGCCTCAGCCAACAAAGCCTCTTTGGATTCGAAGTGATAATGGACAAGGCTCGTTGAAATACCGAGCCGCTGTGCGACATCGGACACGCGGGTACCTGCAAAGCCTCGCTCGATGACAACCCGACAGGTGGTTTCCAGAATTTCCTGTCGCCGTTCTTCGACGGTTTGTCGCTTCACAGGGCAGAACATAGTCTCGGATTCCATGGCGCTCACCCTCGATGACATCCGCAAAGAGTCCGACCGCTTCGGACGGCTTGCCTTCGTGGCAACCGTGTCCCCATCGGGCACCCCGTACGCGTCGCCCGTAGCGGTTGCGTGGCACGGCGAGACGATTCTCGCCTTCCTGGCGTCGAACGAGGCGAAGGTCGCAAACGTCCGCAAGAACCCGAAAGTCAGTGTGCATTTCTCGGTATCGGCGGAAACCGACTGGGACAGTTGTGTGGTGTGGGGCGACGGTCGCATCGTCGACGACACCGCAGGGCGTCAAAGCCTGTGGGACAAGATGGGCTACGACTGCAACATGTTCGAACCCGGCGGACCCGCCGCGGATACCCATGTTTTCCTGGTGATCAATCCGACGAGAGCGCTGATCTTGCGTAATTACGGCCTGAAGGGGCGCGATTCCTGGCGACGTCGATGAAGACGCAACGAGGTTCCAGACGGGTCTTGTCAGAGGCCGGCTATCGGCGGATCACGTTTGCCGCTCTCGTTGCGCTGTATGCGATCGTGATCACGGGTTCACTGGTTCGGTTGACCGGGTCGGGTTTGGGTTGCGTCGACTGGCCGCGTTGCAACGAAGAGAAGTTCATCGACGTCTCAACGGGTCACGGAGCCATCGAACAGGTCAATCGCCTCTTCACGGGCATCGTGACCGCGAGTGTCATTTTGGCCGTCCTCGGCAGTCTCCGTCTGGCACGTCGCCGTCGGGTTCTTACCGGTCTCTCGGTGGGGCTGGTCGTCGGTGTTCTGGCCCAGGTGGTCATCGGCGGCATCGTTGTTCTGACCGGCCTCAATCCTTGGGCCAACATGGCGCACTTTCTCGTTTCGATGGTTCTTCTGTCGAACGCGCTCATCCTTCATCGTCACGTGGGAGAGCCTGATCGGGAGGATGGTCGACGACCAGGGCGTCTTGATCCCCTCGTAGTTGTCGCAGGTTTGTGCGGGGTTGCAGCCGTCGTGACAGGCACGGTCGTGACAGCCACGGGACCGCATGCGGGCGACGAAGACGCGATTCGCTTGGGCTTTTCGATCCATCACGTTGCACGAATTCACGGCAGCACCGTCGTTCTCACACTCGCGGTCGTTGCGTTGTTGTTGTGGCGGACGAAGGGCAAGGACCGCGTGCTCGAATCGAAGGTTTCGAAGCTCTTCGGGCTCGGACTACTTCAGGCTCTCGTCGGGTACGTTCAGTACCTTGCCGACGTTCCTGCCCTGTTGGTCGCCGTTCACATCGCTTTGGCCGCCGGAGTCTGGTTGGCGCTGACCGACGTTCTCTGGACGGCTAGTTCGCGGCGAGGCGCTGCATCCCCTGAATCACCCGATAGAAGTCCCGCACTGTCTCACTGACGATCTCGGCGACGGACTTGATCGACTGAATTCTCCCCGCAACCTGTCCGGTCAAGGCGATCGACGCTTCCATGTCACCGCCGAAATAGAGATCAGAGGTCTTTGCGAATTGTTCCATTCCCACGTGGTCGGCACGCTCGAGTTCGGTCGTTCGTTCTGTTCGCAGCGCACGCAGGCCGGGCCGCGAGAAACGGTTGAGGAAAACCGTGTCGGTCTCCTTCGCACTCACGATCGCACGTTTCCAGTTCTCGTGAACCGGAGACTCAAGCGCCGAGACCATGCGCGTACCCATCTGCACACCCTCGGCGCCGAGAGCGAAGGCGGCCGCCATGCTCGCACCGTCGGTGATTCCGCCCGCCGCGATGATCGGCACGTCGACGTGCTCGGCCACCAACGGGAGAAGCACCATGGTCGACACGTCCTTCGGATTCTTGAAGCCGCCACCTTCGCCGCCCTCGACGACGAGTCCGTCAACGCCCGCTTCGACAGCCTTCAGTGCGGCGGCGAGAGTGGGCACGACATGAAAAACGGTGAGGCCCGCGGCCTTCAGCTTCGACGTGTACTTGGTGGGATCCCCCGCGGACGTGGTGACGAATCGAACCCCCTGATCGACGACAAAGTCCGCGATGCCCTCGTCGCGCACGAACAGCTGCGCGATGTTGACGCCGAAAGGCTTCGTCGTCAGTCGTGCCATGGCGCGGATCTCTTCCTTGATCGCATCGAGGTCGCCCGAGGACGTTTCGATGATTCCCAGCGCTCCGGCATTCGAAACGGCTGAAGCGAGGGGAGATCGGGCGATCCAGCCCATCGGCGCCTGGACAATTGGGTAGTCGACACCGAGCAGGCGACTCACACGGGTGGAAATAGGTCGAACTTCACCGGTCATGGCGCCATGCTCGCACACCGGAGAGTTCCTCGTTGCAAGGGCGCTGACGAGGGCAGGGTAGTTTTCTCCGCATGTCGTCCGGTGAAGTCCTCTACGAAGTGAGCGAGCAGATTGCCACGATCACGCTCAACGCACCCGATCGCATGAACACCATCTCGGGTGTCATGCTTGATGAGCTCTCAGAGGCTCTCTTGCGGGCCGACCGAGATCGAGGGGTGCGGTGCGTCATCCTGACCGGAGCGGGTCGAGCTTTTTGCGCCGGGCTCGATCTGGCGGCGCAGATGAGCGGTTCGAAGGACGCTCTTGGGAACATGGGTGACATCGGTTCGTCGACCGGCGAGTTCGACCTACGCACCGCACCCCCGGTGGTTCTTCACAATCTCGACACACCGGTGATCTGCGCTTTGAACGGTGGTGCGGCCGGCTACGGCCTCGACATTGCATTCGGATGCGACATCCGTCTTGCGTCCGAGACAGCGAAGCTCAATCCCGGATTCGCCAAGCGTGGAATCCTCCCGGAGAGCGGCGGTACGTGGTTGTTGCCGCGGATCGTGGGCTACGCAAAGGCTGCGGAGATCTCGTTCACCGGACGAACACTCACGGCGGCTGAGGCGCTGGACCTGGGTCTCGTGAATCACGTTCATCCGGCCGACGAACTTCAGGCGGCAGCCCGTGCGCTCGCCACGGAGATCGCCGCAAATGCTCCGCTCGCGGTACGGGCGATCAAGCGGATGATGCGCGCCGCCGAGACCGAGACGTTCGAGCAGAACATTCATCACGTTTTTCTCCAGTTGCTTCCGCTGTTCAAGACCGCGGATTTCCGCGAGGGCGTGGCGGCATTCATGGAAAAGCGCACACCGGAGTTCAAGGGTCGTTAGTTCGACCGTCCGAGGCGGGGGCCGCAGGTGAAGCGAACCGATGCGATGCGACTGCTCGGACTCGACGGTAATTTTTGTGCCGACGATCTCCGTCGTGCGCGCCGTCGTGCATTGATTGTTCATCATCCCGACCACGGTGGATCGCGCGAGGCCCTCGCCGACGTCGAGCGCGCCTACGACTTGCTCGGTAAGCAGACATCGGTTGCCCCACCGGCTACTCGTGACTCATCGACACGGGTTCGGCGCGGAACTGATCGACCGTCTTTCACCGTCGACGTTCTTCCCGTGGACGCCTTCGAGATACTTCTTCTGGCGGCAGCCGAACTTGCCGACGTGTGCGACGACGACCCGCCTTATCGTCTCGAGGTTCGGATGAGCGATCCCGTCGATACGTGGATCACATTCGAGGTGGTGCCTGACGCCGGTTCCTCAACCGTGTCGATCACGGTCGACAGTTCGAGTGGTGTCGACATCGAGGAAATCCGCGATTTGTGGATCACGACAATCAACGGTCTGCGGACGCCCTGAGCAGTCGATCGCGGATGGCGGTTCCCACGCCTTCGTCGAGCGGCAGTACGGCGAGAATCACGTCGGCACGGCGATCGTCGCAGTCACGCAGCATCGAATAGAGCGAACGCGAATACTCGAAGTCATCGGCCGGCCTGGGCACTATCGCCACCGTCCGACCCGCGGCCGCGTGTCGATTGCGTGCTTCGGCGAGATGTCCGTCCGACTCGAAGACTTCGAGTCGTGTCGATGGTGCGTAGTGCGAACGCAACATTCCGGGCGCGATCGCGCTCGAGTCATCCGAGCTATTCGTTGACACTTGGCGTTCTTCGGTTGCGATCCCGTGTTCGGCGAGCGAGGACGAGACGGCTTCGTGAGTGACCGCTCCGGGGCGAAGTATCCGCGCTTTTGCGGTCGTGCAGTCGACGATCGTCGACTCGAGTCCGACGCTGCAAGGCCCTCCGTCGAGTACCGCGTCGATCTCTTCACCAATGTCGGAGAGGACATGTTGAGCGGTGGTGGGACTGATCGATCCGAATCGGTTCGCCGAAGGTGCGGCGAGGCCACAACTTCCTGCGTCATGGAGTCGGACGAGAAGACGCAGGGTGGCCGGATGCCGCGGCACGCGGACGACGACGGTGGGCCTGGCGCCCGTGACCACCGACGACACAATGGTCGACTTCGCTGTGAGAACGGACAACGGACCGGGCCAGAAAGTTCTTCCGAGAACTTCGGCGGACGCCGACCACGCAGACGAAAGCAATCTTGCGTGATCCAGGTCGGCGACATGAACGATGAGGGGATGACCGGTCGGCCTGCCCTTTACCGCAAAGACCCGCGCAACAGCGGAGGGATTCGAGGCATCCGCTCCGAGGCCGTAGACGGTTTCGGTGGGTATCGCAACGAGTCCACCCTCGAGAAGCACCCGTGCAGCCGAGTCGACCTCGGCAACACTTTCGCCACGAAAGAGCCTGGCGGTCATAGTTTGCACGCCGTGTTCAACATCGTCACGTTCAACATCGTCACGCTCAACATCGTCACGTTCAACAAAGGATTCTGGTTTCAAGAAACTTCATGACGGAGTCGATGAAGGCGAATGACCCCGGTGTCGCGAAGTGATCGGTCCGAGGCAGGGTCTCGAGCCGACCGTCGGGAAATGCCGATGCGAGTGCATCCGCGGGTGCAGCGAAGTCACGGTCGCCGATGCAGACGAGAACGGGGCAAGTGACCACCGACAATTGATCGGGAGCGAGAAGAGTCGAGGGTGGTCTCTTCAGAATCGCCGAGAGGGCGTCGACATCGTTTTCTTCCTGGTGCGCATACTGTCCGAACAGGCGTGCGATGTTGTCGTCGGCCGGGGCGGTGCCTTCGATTCCTGCCAAGAGACGCGCCGTTTCTTCGGGTTTGTGGGGCTCGAACACTCCGTTGCCGATGCCGGCGAGAACGAGGCCTGCGAACCGCACGGGATCACGCAACGCGGCGCGAAGAGCGGTCAGTGCTCCGAGCGAGAAGGCGACGACGACAGATGGTTCCTGTGGCATCGCGTCGAGCAGATAGCCCGCCAAGTCGGCGTAGGCCTCGGGGTCGTGGGGCTTGGCCGCCGCTCCGTGGCCCAACAGGTCGACGCCGACGACGTCGCAACCCGTATCGGCGAAGATTCGGTCGATGCCGGGAGCCTGCCACGTATCACGAAACGATCCGCCCCAACCGTGAACGAGAACGAGCGATTTCGTGGTCATGGTCGCCTAGCCTAAGACGGCCATGCGATTCCTCAATGCGCACCCACCGCACGACCTCACGTACAACGACGTGTTCATGGTGCCCAGCCTCAGCGAGGTTCCGAGCCGGTTCGATGTCGACCTCCGCACGCCCGACGGGATCGGCACGACCGTCCCGGTGGTGGTTGCCAATATGACGGCCGTCGCAGGTCGTCGCATGGCCGAAACGATCGCCCGCAGGGGTGGTCTCGCCGTCCTGCCGCAGGACATCCCCCTCGACATCATCGAGTCGGTCACGAACTTCGTGAAGTCGCGGGATCACGTTTACGACACTCCGATCACCCTGGCACCGACGGACACAGTCGGCAATGCCCTCAGTCTCATTCACAAGCGCGCCCATGGCGCCATCATCATCGTCGATTCGGATCAGCGGCCGATCGGAATCTTCACCGAGCATGACGCGGCGGGATTCGACCGCTTCACCCAGGTTCAGCATGTGATGAACCGAGACATCATTTCGGTGCCCGCGGGCCTCGCACCGCAACAGATCTTCGACTTTCTCCACGAACGCCGCCTCTCTTTCGCGCCGGTCGTCGATGCCGATGGTTCTTTGCTCGGCTGCGTCACGAGGAAGGGTGCGCTGCGAAGCACGCTCTATCGCCCGGCACTCGGGCGCGACGGACGGTTTCTCGTCTCAGTTGCGGTGGGCATCAACGGCGAGCCGTCCGAGCGCGCCAAGGAACTCGTGCGCATGGGCGTCGACGTGCTTGTCATCGATACGGCGCACGGACATCAAGGAAGAATGCTGAAGGCCGTCGAACAGGTTCGCTCCGCGGCGCCCCACGTTCCGTTGGTCGCAGGCAACGTCGTCACCGCCACAGCCACACGTGACCTCGTGAATGCGGGTGTCGACATCGTCAAGGTCGGGGTGGGCCCCGGAGCGATGTGCACCACCCGCATGATGACGGGAGTCGGGCGCCCCCAATTCAGCGCCGTTCTCGAGTGTTCCGATGAGGCGCGACGATTGGGCAAACACGTCTGGGCCGATGGCGGAGTTCGATACCCGCGCGACGTGGCTCTTGCGCTTGCGGCCGGCGCGTCAAACGTCATGTTCGGTTCCTGGCTCGCGGGTACACACGAATCGGCTGCCGACACTCTTCGCGACACGGAAGGTCGTCTCTACAAGGAAAGCTTCGGCATGGCGTCGAACCGTGCGGTCCGCAACCGCACGAGCAACGAAACGGCCTTCGAGCGGGCCCGCAAGGAACTCTTCGAAGAGGGAATCAGCACCTCGCGCATGTACCTCGAGTCCGAACGTCCCGGAGTCGAGGACATCGTCGACCAGATCGTTGCGGGTGTGCGATCTGCATGCACCTACGCCGGTGCGGAGAACATTCCTGAGTTTCGTGAACGTGCCGTCGTCGGCGTGCAGAGTGCAGCCGGATACGACGAGGGTCGCCCGCAGGGCACGAGCTGGTAAGCGTTCCGATGCGCGTCGTGGCCATCGACGGACCAGCCGGAGCGGGAAAATCAACCATCGCTCAACTGCTGGCCGGGCGTCTCGGCGTTCCTTATCTCGACACCGGGGCGATGTATCGCGCGGTCACTTTCGCAATGTTGAGGGACGGAATCGACCCGAGCCACGAGGATGACGTCGCGTCTCTCGCGCAACGTACGGAGATCGAACTTTCTCAGGGACGGGTTTTCGTCGACGGTGCCGATGTCACCGTGGAGATTCGTTCCCATCGAATCAATTCAGCAGTGAGCCACGTCGCCGCACTCAGTGCGGTGCGGTCGATATTGCGCAGCGCTCAACGCACTTGGGTGGAATCGCGCGGCGGAGGGGTTGTCGAAGGCCGCGACATCGGAACGGTGGTGTTTCCCGATGCAACCCTGAAGGTCTTCCTGACGGCACGGCCCGAGGTACGGGCGCAGCGTCGGGTGGCGGAGTCGGGCGGCGACGTCGACGAGATTGCACGGGCAATAGCCGAGCGTGATCGCCTGGACTCGTCGCGCAGCGACAGCCCGTTGACCACCGCGGACGACTCGATTCAATTCGACACTTCGGACCTCACCATCGACCAGGTCGTCGACGAACTCCACCGGATGGTCCTCGAAAGAGAGCAAGCCAGTGGCAGGCGTTGAGAGCTTCTTGGCGGGCAACGGGCTTGGCTCACGTGCGTTCTACCGCGTCGTGCGGTCTCTTCTGAATTGGTTCTGTCGAATCTTCTGGAGAACGTCCGTGATTGGCGGAGAGCGAATTCCCAAAGCAGGACCGTTCATTCTTGCCCCGATCCACCGTTCCAACATCGACACTCCGTTGGCGTGCACGGTGACGCGACGGCGCATGCGTTACATGGGGAAGGATTCTCTGTGGAAGAGGCGTCCGGTCGGCTGGATTCTCTCCGCGCTCGGCGGTTTCCCCGTGTCTCGCGGTACCGCCGATCGTGAGGCATTGCGTCGTTGCATTCTCGTTCTCGAGGCAGGCGAGCCTTTGGTCCTCTTTCCGGAGGGCGAGCGCAAGTCGGGGGAGACGGTCCAGCCTCTCTTCGACGGGGCGATGTACATCGCTCTGAAGGCGGGCGTGCCTGTCATTCCCGTTGGTATCGGTGGATCCGAGCGTGCGATGCCGAAGGGCAAGAATTACCTGCGACCCAGCAAGTGTGTCGTGATCGTCGGTCGACCCCTGATTCCACCGCGGAGCGAGGGCCGAACGTCTCGTTCCGACGTACGTGACTTCACGGCCACGCTTCACGCCGAGCTACAGATCCTGTTCGACACGGCCCAGGACCTTGCCGGTATCGAGCGGGCGCGCTAAAAGTTGTTGCTCTGCGCCATTGCCACGAGAAGATCGCGGAGCGCGAGCGGATCTTCGGTACCACAGGTCTCTCGTGCCGAATGCATCGCGAGTTGAGGCACCCCGATGTCGATCGTTTCGATCCCGAGGCGAGTGGCAGTGATCGGGCCAATCGTGCTTCCGCATGGCATCGAGTTGTTCGACACGAACTCCTGGAACGGGATGCCCGCATCGTTGGCAACCCCTCGCACAATCGCAGCACCGGCACCCGAAGTCGCATAACGCTGGTTCGAATTTGTCTTGAGCGCGGGTCCATGATTCACGAGAGGTGCGTGGCGAGGATCGTGCCGTTCGGGGTAATTGGGATGCAGGGCGTGCGCATTGTCCGCTGAGACACAAAGTGATCTTCTGAGAAAGTCGAATCGGCCAGCCAGTCGTCCCCTCACGCGCAAGAGTTCGTCGATCACAGTTTCGAGAAGGGGTCCTGCCGCACCTGTCGTGCTCTCGGACCCAACCTCCTCGTGGTCGAACAGTGCGCAAATGAAGGGCCGTGGTCCACGGTGATCCATCGCCGCGTCAACGGCTGCCCAACACGACACCAAGTTGTCGAGGCGACCCGACGCGATGAGGTCGCCCGAGGCGCCGACAATGCGCGCCGGTGTGACGTCGAAAAAGACGATGTCGAATCCGGCCACCTCGCGATTCACGCCGAGGTGCTCGAGAAAAGTTCGCTCACCAGTCGACCAGATCGGGCGCATGTGCGCCTGCCGGTTCAATTGAAGGCCCTTCTCGTTGACATCACGGTCGAGATGGATGGCCAATTGGGGTATCCGGGCAATCGCGTTGCGCTCTTCGATCAATCGGCCCAGACCCGCCTTGTCGTAGAGGACTCCGGCCACTCCAAGATCGCGGTCGAGCCACGAGTTCAAGAGTGCTCCGCCGTACACCTCGACCTCAAGGAGCGAGAGCCCTGCCCCGGACGAGTCGGGGCGGGGCTTCAAGCGCAGACACGGAGAGTCGGTGTGCGCTCCCACAAAAAAGGCGCCCTTCTGGTCGGCCGGCGAAATCGACGGCCATGACCAGAAAATGACCGCGCCGCGATGCGAAACGACGCCCTTTTCGAGCTCGAAAAAGGAATGATCCAACAACCCGAATTCGGCATGATCAAAACCGGCGGCGACCAGCCTCGCGACACTCGAGGCAACGGCATGAGCGGGGGATGGAGAACCGTCGAGAAACCGAAGGAGGTCGGAGATGTCCGCCATCACGACTTCTGAAAGAGCCCCATCGGCAGACCCGAATTGCGCAGGTGTGAGGTTTCATTGATGGTGACGATCGATCGCTCCCCGCTGCGTGCCGCCGCGACACGATGGATCGAGGTGTAGTTCGGGTAGAAGAAACCTTGGACGTTCACCGTGAGACCGAGCACATGGACCAAGTAGGCATTGATGACTCCGCCGTGACAGACGATTGCGATCGTCTGTCCTGAGTGCTGCGAAACGAGTCCTTCGATCGCCTTGATGCACCGAGCGTTGAACTCGTCGGGGCTTTCCTCGTGAACGTTCCACTCACCACGCAACATGGCCTGCCACCGCGGGTCGTTGGCAGCCTTCAACTCCTCGACCGGCACGTATTCGTTGGAGTTCCGATCCCATTCGGCGACATCGTCGACGGTAACGATGTCGACACCTTGCACTCGAGCGAGAGGCGCCGCAGTCTGTTGGGCGCGTCGCAACGGACTGGCATACACCGCATGGATGCGCTCGGATGTCAGATAGTCGGCAAGGCGATCGGCTTGGGCCAACCCGTCCTCGGACAGTTGGGGATCTGCGATTCCCTCGTCGAGCTCGCGGCGGACGGGGAGGGCGTGGCGAATCAAGAGAAGTTCCATGGCCTCATGACTCTAAGCCAGAGCGGGTGTGGGACCCTCGTTGGACCTCATCCGGCCGGTGTCGGAGAATTGAGGGAGATCGTCACGTCCCTTCCGAAAAAGGTGCAGGACACCTTGTTGGTGACAACGCCGGTGACACTGCCGGCGACACCGTCGGTCGACACCGCGTTCGCCACTTTGTCGGCGCAGTCAACGAGTGATGCCCGCTGCGAATAGATCACCACGCCGAGCGTCGCAAAGACAATGGAAAGGACGAGGCGGACGACCAGGGAGGAGATGAACCGCAGGATCAGCAAGATCACTGCGACACATACGACGATGCCCACGATCGAGCCATTCTTCGCTTGGTTGAGGTCAAGCGCCTGGATGAGCGAAAAATCGGGCACGTTCCGACCATATTCGCCCGACCCCATTCATCTGGTGGATACCGCACGGGGTCTGCGATGGGTGGCGAAGTAGCCTGCAAACGTGTCGTCCAACGTCTCGCTTTCCCAGTCCGGCCCTCCCGAGACGCGACTTCCTGCCGATTCCCCCGAGGTGCAGCACTTGGTCGGCCAAATCGCCGGGGTGTCGACGGAAGCATCGCGTTCGCTTGCAGCCGATGCCGTGCGCCTCGCGCCGCGAAGCTCGCTTGTCTGGTGGGTATGCGGACGCAACGCGCGCGATGCGGTCGAGCGCTATGCGGCATTTCGCGTCGGATACCACAGGGGTCTCGACGCGTTGCGCGCGAACGGGTGGAAGGGCTCGGGCTTCGTCAGGTGGAGCCACCCCGGAAACGTCGGATTTCTTCGATGTCTTCTGGGGCTGCAGATCGCTGCCGGAGAGTTGGGCGAACACGACGAAGAAGAGCGCTGTCGACTGTTCCTTTTGCAACTCGACCCGAGTGGCGTGCCACCCGAGGAGTTTCGCGACATTTCCTCTGCGACAGGCAAATGACGGTTTGGGGAATCCTCGCCGGGGGTCGCGGGACGCGGTACGGCGGTCCCAAAGCAGTTGCGAACTTCAGAGGCCAGACGTTCCTCGACCATTGCCTTCGTTCTGTTCGACAATCTGCTGCGACCGGCGATGTGATTGCGGTGTCGGTCGGATTCGACTGGAGGCCCAATCTCCCTGCCGACTGCGTGGCGGTGGCCGATTCCGAGGTTGATCCGGGTCCGGCTCATTCGATCGGCCGTCTTGCCGGGTACGCGCATTCAATCGATCGGGATCTGGTCGTGGTCGCCGTCGACATGCTGAACGTGTCGCCGGTGACCCTCGAGCGCATGCGCGACCGACTTCGTGAACAGAGGCATTCTGACGATGCACGGGTGCTCATCGCCTCGTCGGGCGGTCGCGACCACTGGGTGTTCGTCGGGATCCCCCGTGCGCTTGCACAAACCGTTTCGAACAATGCCGCGTCCGTGTCGGCCATACAGGTCCTGTTGCGACTGTGTCCCATCGAGCGATTCACGGTTCCGCCAGAAGAGCTCCTCGACGTCAACACGCCCGATCTGCTGCCTCCCGACGCAAAGTGAAAGAGCGGTAGCCTTCGCATCATGGCCGTGCCCGAAATCTCCGTGAGCGAGCTCCGCGACCTTCTGGCCCGAGGGGCGAGGGTGTTTGATGTTCGTGAATCCGACGAGTACCTCGGAGGTCACGTGCCGAGTGCCCTGTCGGTGCCACTGTCGACTCTCACCGAGAACGTCCATGTTTTCGACGACAACGAGACGAACTACCTCATCTGTCAGGTCGGCGGTCGAAGCATGAGAGCGTGCGAATACCTCGAAAGTCTCGGAAAGCCGGTCATCAACGTCGCCGGCGGCACCGGCGGATGGATCGCCTCCGGGTTCGACGTCGTGACGGGCGAGTCGGCGGTTTGAATCCGGCCGACGCCGCCTGGATCGACACCGAGAGGGGAGTCGCCTCGCTGGCGGCGCGTCTGCGGGGCGTCGAGTTTTTCTGCCTCGACACCGAATTTCACCGTGAGCGCACCTACTTCCCGCAGCTCGCATTGATCCAGGTCAACGTCGACGGCGAGGTTTTCCTCGTCGACCCGACGGTGGTTGATCCGGCCGCCATCGGCGATCTGTTCAGCGGTGACGAGCTGATCGTTCTTCACGCGGCGCAACAAGACCTCGACGTGTTGCAATTGACGTGCGATGTGCGGCTCGAAAACATCTTCGATACGCAGATTGCCGCCGGATTCGTCGGTTACGCAACACCCTCGCTTCAATCCCTCGTGCAGCGCGAACTCGGGATCTCGCTTCCAAAAGGAGACCGTCTGACGGATTGGTTGCGTCGGCCTCTCACGGCCGACCAATGTGCCTACGCTGCCGCCGACGTTGTTCACCTCCCCGCACTCCACGATTCGATCACGCGACAGCTCGTTGATGCGGGTCGTGTGGAATGGGCACGGGATGCGTGTCGTGAACTTGCCTCACGACCCTCTTCGCTCGTCGACCCGACGATGGCGTGGTTGCGCGTGAAGGACGTTCGAACGCTAAAGCCCCGGGCCCGCGGGGTTGCCCAAGCAGTGGCCGAATGGCGCGAGGAACGAGCACAAAGACTCAACGTGCCGGTCCGGCATGTTCTCGCCGACCTGGCACTTCTGGGTATCGCTCAGCGTGCACCCAGATCGGTTGACGAGCTTGCTCAATCTCGCGGAGTCGACGGCCGATACACCAAAGGTTCCATCGCTCGCGAGATTCTCGAAGCGGTCGAACGCGGTCGCGATCTCGAGGTGGCATATCCGCGCAATGACGTCGAGGAGTTCGACCGCGATTTGCGTCCGGCTGCGACTCTCATTTCGGCGTGGATCAGCGAAGTCGCAGCGCGAGAGAAGATCGAAGTTGCGATGCTCGGCACGCGTTCCGACATCATTGATTTTCTGCGAGGCAACCCCGATGCGCGACTACGCCACGGTTGGCGAGCCCAACTCGTCGGCTCGGACCTCGGTGACCTCGTGTCTGGCGCGGCCGGAATAGCCTTCGACGGGGCGGGCGGGCTGAGGCTTTTCAGGGGCTGAGTGATTCGGCTGGTCAAACCGGCCGAACAATTGCCCCCGATTTCTCGGGCCCTCGGGATACACTGGGAAACCGTTGTTGCCCGGTCGCCAAGAGTCCGGGTCCTTTGCGAAGAAGTTCGGAGCCCTCACGTGAAAAAGGGTCGTCATCGTCGCTTCGAAGAAGCGCGCAAGTTGAAGCAGGCCGGGCCAAGTGCGGCCGATCTCGGGTTCGGTGCGAACCAATCTCGTCAACGCTCCGAGGACGACGAGTACGCCGCTATCGCCGAGAAGTACGGCGTGACTTTTGACGACGACGAAGAGGAAGACGACGAGGAAGAGAACTGACGCCACCCGACCCCAGGTCGGCTCTTCTCCACCAACATGACCCCCCGCCGCAACATCGCTCTGGTCGCGCACGTCGACCACGGGAAGACCACTTTGGTCGACTCCCTCCTCCGCTCGACGGGGACCTTCGCCGCCCACCAACAAGTCGTCGACCGAGTCATGGACTCCGACGACCAGGAACGCGAGCGTGGCATCACGATTCTTGCGAAGGCGGCCCAGATCACCTACAAGGGCGTCAGCATCAACCTCGTCGACACACCGGGTCACGCCGACTTCGGGGGCGAAGTCGAGCGGGCGCTCCACATCGTCGACGGGATCGTCTTGTTGGTCGACGCAGCCGAAGGACCTCTCCCGCAGACCCGTTACGTGCTGTCGAAGGCGATGGATGCAAATCTCCCGGCCGTGGTCGTCTTGAACAAGGTTGATCGTCAAGACGCGAGAGCCGAAGAGGTTCTCGGTGAGGTCGAGCAACTCTTCCTCGACCTCGCTCGAAACGACGAACAACTTTCCTTCACCGTTGTGAGTGCGGTGGCACGTGAGGGCAGGGCGATGATCGGGGTCGGCATGCCTGCGCCTGACGCAACTCTTGAGCCGCTGCTCGATTGCATGCTTGCCCTTCCCGAACCGAAGAGCGATTCGGACGGAGTTCTGCGGGCACTCGTGACGAACCTCGACGCTTCCGACTATCTCGGAAGGCTGGGCATCGGACGCGTTTATTCGGGCACATTGCGCAAGGGCGAGACCGTTGCGGTGTGTCAACGACCCACCGACGAGAATCCCTCACCGGTGCTGAAAAGGCGCATCTCGACTCTCCACGTATTTCGCGGGATCGGTCGAGTCGAGGTTGACACGGTCGAAGCAGGAGATCTCTTCGTTGTTTCGGGTATCCCCGAGATTGAGGTCGGCGACACGATCACCAATGCCGACAATCCCTCACCCTTGCCGCGGCTGGTCGTCGATGAACCGGTGATCCGCATGAGCTTTGGCGTCAACACGTCCCCGATGGCCGGTCGAGAAGGCAAGTTCGTCACGAGTCGCCATCTGCGCGATCGACTCGAACGCGAAATTCTGGGCAACGTCTCCATTCGCATCGCGCCCACCGAGTCCCCCGAAGTCATCGAGGTCTCGGGTCGTGGCGAACTTCAGCTCGCGGTCCTCATCGAGAACATGCGTCGCGAGGGGTACGAGCTTCAGGTCAGTCGCCCCGAAGTTGTCACAAAGGAGATTGACGGTCGCCGACACGAACCACTCGAGGCGGGCACCGTCGACGTTCCCGATGAACACGTCGGCTCGGTGACTCAGGCGCTTGCTCCCCGCAAGGGTCGCGTCACCGACATCCGTCCGGGAGACGTCGGGCGCACGCTCGTTGGCTTCGAGGCGCCGTCGAGGGGTCTCATCGGCTTTCGGTCGCAGGTCATCACCGAGACCCGCGGTACGGCCTTGATTCACATGCGGCTCATCGGATGGACGCCTTGGGTGGGTGAGCTGCCGCATCGCCTCGGGGCGGCCATGGTGTCCGACCGCACCGGGAAGGTGACCGCATACGCCCTCGACAATCTCCAATTGCGTGGAACTCTCTTCGTGGCTCCCGGCGAAGAGGTGTACGAGGGAATGGTCGTCGGTGAGAATTCCCGCAGCGATGAGATGGTGGTCAACGCGGTACGTGCCAAGGAAAAGACGAACATCCGAACCCACAGCCACGATGACGGAATCAAGCTTGCGGCTCCGGTCATTCACTCTCTCGAGACGGCAATCGAGTGGATCGCTGACGACGAGTTGGTCGAGGTGACGCCTGCGGCGTTGCGTATTCGCAAACGGCTACTCGGACTCGAGGATCGCCGTCGCGCCTTCAAGCGGTCCCAATAAGTAAGGGGCCACCGGACCTCGCTTGTCGGGAGGCGCTTATCGGGAGGTGGTTTTGCGGGTGACGCCCGACTTTGGCTTTCGCGAAAGGGTCACCGGGTGTCCCGCAACGGTGGGAATTCTCTTTTCGAGCTCCTTCACGAGAAGTGCATAGACCTTTGCTCCCACGAGTTCCGTGAGTTCGTTCTTCAGATACTTGTAGGTCGGCTCACGACCAACGAACGCCTCGGGTGATGCCGTGCACCACCAGTGGAATTCGTGGCCACCGTCGCCCCAATCGCGTCGTTTCCACTCACGGACGAAAGTGACGATGTGGCCGTCTTCGTCGGTCGTCTCCTGGAGCCGCACGGGTACCTGCCAACACACGTCGGGTTTCCAATCCATGGGCCTCTCGCCGGCCTCCATCGCTCCGATATGGAGGGCGCATCCCACTCCGCCTTCGAAGCCCGGACGGTTGAGAAAGATGCAAGCCCCGTCGACCACCCGGGTCTTCGGCGTTCCGTCACGCTCTTGACCCAACCAACCCACCTTCGCGGCTCGGGCTTTGTACTGCCAGTTCTTCGCGGTGAGTCTGCGCGACGAGCGCACGACGGTCTTCTCATCGTCTTTGTCCATGAAGTGCGCGCCAAAGCTGCAGCAGCCCTGCATGAGGTCGGTCGTGTCCTCTTCGTGAACTCCCTTGCATCCCTCGCCGTAAATGCACTTCCAGTTGCTGAGGAGGTACGAGGCATCGAACATCCACATTCGGCCACCTTCCGGATCTTCGAAGCTGACCCAATCGTGGACTTCAGATGCTTTGGACACGCCGAGACGCTAGTGGTGTCGTGCTGTGTGAACAAATGCGTCCGACTTGGGGTATCGGTATTGTGCATCGAATGGTGCGGCGTCGTTCGGTGAAGCAGATGGGGGGATCCACCGTCGGTGATGCCCCGCATGAACTTCACCTCGTGTCGCGGGACGCGTCGAACATTGAAGGTCGAGCATCGGGCCTTGTGAAGCCTGACAGCGTCGAGGATGTCGTCAGAGTTGTGCGAGATTGCCACGCACGCCAGATCCCGTTCGTCGCCCGCGGCGCAGGAACGGGTCTCGCCGGCGGTGCGGTGCCGACATCCGGTTCGGTGGTCATTTCGATGATGGGCATGAACCGGATTCGCAGTGTCGACCCCGAGCGGCGGTTCGCCTGGGTGGAGCCCGGGGTGCTCAACGCCGACCTGTCGCGCGCCGTCACCCGGCATGGACTGCACTTCGCCCCCGATCCGTCAAGCCAACAAAGTTGCACCATCGGCGGAAATGTGGCGAACAATTCCGGTGGGCCCCACTGCTTGTCGGCCGGCGTCACGTCGGCCCACGTTCTCGCCATCGAGGCGGTTCTCTCCGACGGTTCGCTCGTCACTCTCGACCAAGAGTCGTCTCCGTTCGATCTTCGCGGGGCTTTCGTGGGGAGCGAGGGCATGTTCGGGATCGCAACCGCGATCAAGGTCCGCCTGACACAGAACGCTCCGCACCACGCCACAGTGGTGGTCGGGTTTCCGACCATCGATCTTGGGGCGCGCGCCGTCAGTGCGGTCATCGCCGCAGGCATCGTTCCTTCTGCACTCGAGATGATGGATGCGCCGATCACGCGGGCTGTCGAGGCATACGTGCACGCTGGATTTCCCCTGGATGTCGGGGCCCTCCTGATCATCGAAGTCGAGGGTCTGCGGCACGGCGTCGAGGCCGATATCGACTCATGCCTTGCCATTTGTCGTCAGTACGAAGCGTCGTACGTCCGTCGGGCACAGACCGAAGCCGAACGAGCGGTCATCTGGAAGGGTCGAAAGACCGCGTTCGGCGCAATCGCCCGCATCAAGCCGAATTACTACCTTCACGACACGGTGGTACCGCGCCGTCGTCTAGCCGAGGTTCTCGAGAAGGTCGGGCACATTGCAGCCGCAGAGGATCTGCAGGTAATGAACGTCTTCCATGCGGGTGACGGCAACCTTCACCCGCTGTTGCTGTTCGATCGACGTGAGGACGGCATCATGCAACGGGTGCACCGTGCGGGTGCCGAAATCGTGCGCGTGTCCGTCGAGGCAGGGGGAGTGTTGTCGGGAGAACACGGTATCGGCCTCGAAAAGCGCGACTTCATGTCGCTCATGTTCGACGAGCCGAGTCTTCGAGCCCAGAGTGATGTCCGTCGGGCCTTTGATCCGTCTGGACTTGCGAACCCCGACAAGGTACTGCCGACCGGATCAGGGTGTGGCGAGTCGGTCGCGGTACCCGACGGGGCCTGGATATGAGGACGCGGACATGACGCGGTCCAAGGAACTCTCGTCGGGCGTCGTTCGGTTCGAACCCGAAGAGCTCGTCGTTTCGGTGCGGGCCGGAACCACGATGGAAGAGCTCGGGGCGGTTCTGAAGAGCAAGCATCAACGCCTCCGCATTCCGGCCATCGGAACCGTGGGAGGAGTGCTGGCAGCTCGCCGGAACGGTCCGTTTCCCAGTGACAACTTCGCTCTTCCCAACATCGTGCTGAAGATCCACGCCATCGACGGGACCGGAAGGGCTTTCGTCGCTGGTGGAGGAACGGTGAAGAACGTGTCGGGCTTCGATCTCGTGAAACTTCTCGTCGGCTCGTGGGGTACCTTGGCCACCATTACCGAAGCGATCTTCCGGACCGAGCCGATTCCTGCATGCAGTCGATGGTTCATCGGCGACGGCGACGTCGGGGAGCTGTACCGACCCGTGCTCGTCGCACCGTGTCGCGGAGGGTTGTGCATCAACCTCGAAGGGCACCCCGACGACGTCGACGAGCAGGCCGCTTTTCTCCGTGGTTTCGCAGAGATCCCGGCACCGAGCGCCACTGAGATGTTGCAGCTTTTCTCCATCCCCGAAGTGCCCCCCGAGCGCCCTGATCTCGCGCCGGCAGTGGTCGACATATGCCGACGACTCAAAGCCCGGTTCGATCCGCACAACGCGTTGAGTCCCGAGCTGTCCACCCGTTGGGGACTTGCATGAACTTTGCATCCGTCGAAGCCGACGACCTCGCCGGTTGCGTATCTTGCGGGCTCTGCCTCCCGCACTGCCCGACATATCGAATCACGGGGAGCGACTCACAAAGCCCTCGCGGTCGCATCGGATTGGTGGCGGCAGTCCGTGCCGGCGAAATAGCCCTCGACGACGGCGTGCGCCAGGCACTGAATTCCTGTGTGCAGTGCATGGGTTGCTTGCCGGCGTGTCCATCGTCGGTTCGCTACGACCGGATCATCTCACCCGTCATCAATGAGCTCGCATCGACATCAGGTCGAAAACTGCTGCTGAAGCGATTGTTGTTCGCGCCACTCACGAAACCGCGTCTCCTCCGTGGCATCACGGCAGTGGCTTCTCTTGCGCAACGCGTCAACTTGATGCCGAGACGGTTCCCAGTCCCGCCCGTCCGCGCAAGATCGGCGCCGCTCCGAGTTCCCCCTGCGCCGTCCGTGGCTCGTGGCGAAGTTGTCCTCTTTCGAGGTTGCGTGATGGATGCTTGGTATCGGCATGTTCATCAGGCAACTGTCGACGTGCTTTCGCGTCTCGGCTACGACGTCCGGCTCTCCGAGCCATCGTCGTGTTGCGGCGCCCTCCACGCGCACGCCGGCCTCGCCAAGGACGCATCACGAATGACTGCCGATGTGGCCACGACCCACGCCGGCGCGTTGATGATCGTCAACTCCGCGGGCTGCGGCGCCCATCTCCTGGGCCACGCCGAGGGCCTTGGTGAAGTCGTCGATGTGATGGAGTTCGTGTCACGCCACCTCGATGAGCCCCTGTTCACTTCTGTCGAGCGATCCCACGAGGTCGTCGTTGTTCACGACGCATGCCATCTTCGCAACGTACAGGGCACCCATCTTGCGGCCCACCGTGTGCTCGCGTTGTTCCACGATGTACGAACCATTCCTGACGACGGCCTTTGTTGCGGTGCAGGTGGCGCCTACGCCATCGACCATCCGACGACGGCCACGAGAATTGTCGAGCGCAAGAACGATGCAATTCGAACCGTACTGGACGAGCGCGTTCGCTATCTCTCGTCGGGAAACCCCGGGTGTGCGGGTCAACTACATGCGCATCGCCCCGAGTCATGGGGGGCGATCACCATCGTTCATCCGGTCGAATTGGTTGCGCGAGGGTTGGCGAGGACAGATAAAGCCAGGGGAGAGACCATCCGAAAATGAGAAGTTTCGACACCAATTTCGAATCCGTGGCCGACCAGCTGGCGACCATCAACGAGGTTCTTGCCGACTCCGCCCTCGCCATTCTCTCGCGGGCCGTCAAAGGCGATTCGCAAGACTTGCGGGTGGAGAAAGACGTTCAGAGGGCGCGGCGTGCCATAACAAAAGCAGAATCGATACTTCGCGCGATCAGCGACGACCAAATCGATTGATTTCATCGATCATCAGGCGCAATTCGCCGAACGAGCGTTTGTCGAAGGCGAGCACGATCCTCTCCAGGTCGAGATTGTCATTGTCGCGTATCTCCGCCGGGTGGGCGGCGGCTCTCTCGATGAGCCCCTGCTTCACGACATGGGCGAATCGAGTGTTCAATGACCCAAGCTCGTCGTCGTTCGGGCCGCGTCGCATCCGGATCACCAATTTGTTGCCGATGAACCGCAGCGATTGGTAATTCGAATAGAAAGCGGTCACCTCGTTGGCTGCCGCCACGGCATCGTTGGTGGTGAAGTAGAGCGCTCGATCGTCACCGGATATCAAGCCTCGGCTCGCCATCTGGCTTTCGATGAATTCGCCGACCTGCTGCCAGTAGGTGTCTCCGGGAACGTCGAGAAGAACGATTGGAACGGGGTTCCCCTTGCCTGTTTGCGTGAGGGTGAGAAGTTCGAAGAGCTCGTCGAGTGTGCCGAACCCCCCGGGCATGCAGATGAATGCCTGCGATGCCTTCGTCAGAGCAAACTTTCGGGTGAAGAAGTATTTGAGGGCTATGTGCTTCTCGTCGCCCGCGATGATTTCGTTCGCCTCATTTTCGAACGGAAGAACGATCGAGACTCCGATGCTTCCCTCGCGACCGGCACCAACCATGCCGGCCTCCATGATGCCGGGGCCGGCGCCCGTGATGACCATCCAACCCTGCGCGGCCAGCTCGCGCGCGACACGAACCGTTTGCTCGTAGAGCGGATCGTGTGAGGCCGTACGTGCACTACCGAAGATCGTCACCTTCGGTCGACCCTCGACCTGTTTCAGGAGATCGAATGCCTTGCGCAGATCACGGACGGTGTTGGCCATGATTTTTTGGTCGAGTGTCGATGGCTGCGAGGCGAGGAAAGTCTCGATCTCGGCCCGGAGGTCCCGACCGTGGGGTCCAACATCTGAGCCGGGTAACGAACTCGTCATCGATGCGAACCCTTCATCGCTGCCGGTACGCGTCGAGCTTGGCCTGCATGACACCCAGCAACTCTCGGAAGCTCTGCTGAAAGGAGGCAATTCCCTCCGCCTCGAGCTTGGTCGCGACGTCGTTCAGGTCGACACCGACTGCGACGAGCTCGGACCAGATCGCGCGCGCGGAATCGAGGTCGAAATCAAGCGTGCGTTCCAGACGACCGTGGTCATCGAACGCCTCGAGGGTGTTGTCGGGCAGGGTGTTCACCGTGAACGGACCGATCAGTTCATCGACGTACATCGTGTCGGGGTAGGCAGGATTCTTCGTTGATGTGCTGGCCCAGAGCGGACGCTGGGCCTTGGCGCCTTTCTCGGCGAGCGCATACCAACGTTCACCACTGAACTTCTCGGTGAAGAGGGAGTAAGCGAGACGCGCCTGCGCCACCGCAGCCTGCCCTTTCAATTTTGACGAGACGTCATGACCGAGGGCATCGAGTCTTTGGTCGACTTCCGTATCGACCCGGCTGATGAAGAAACTTGCAACCGAGTTGACGTTGGCGATGGATGCGTCGGTGTTCGCAACGCGGTCCTCCAAGCCCGAGATGTACGCATCGATGACGTCGGCGTAACGCTGAAGACTGAAGATCAAAGTGACGTTCACGTTGCGACCCTCGGCGACCATCCGGCGGATCGCCGGCAGGCCTTGGGTCGTTGCCGGAATCTTGATCATGACGTTCGATGCACCAATACGGTCGTCGAGTCGACGTGCGGCGTCGAGTGTCGCGTCTCCGTCGAAAGCAAGCATCGGGTCCACTTCGACGCTCACGAAGCCGTCACTACCATCGCTTGCGCGATGGAGGGGAGCGAACACCTCGAGCGCGCCGTTGATGTCCTCGAGCACGAGTTCCCAGTAGATGTCGTCGACGCCGAAGCCGTCGGCCGCCAGACGTGCGAACTGGTCGTCGTACTCGGACGAACCCTGTATTGCCTTCTGGAAGATCGTCGGATTCGAGGTGAGCCCGCGGACCCCGCGCTGAACCAGGTCCGCGAGGTGACCACTCGTCAGGTATCCCCGTCGCAGATTGTCGATCCACGGACTCTGCCCGTGGACGTTGAAGAGACTTTGTAGACGTGTACCGCTTGTCATCACCGCGAACATAGTTCGCGTGCGGCGCGCACGACATTGGCCGTCGACATTCCGAGATGTTCGAGCGCCACGGCTCCGGGAGCACTTGTTCCGAATTCATCGATGCCCACGACGGCGTCGGCTATCGCCGACCAGCCGAACGTGCTGCCTGCCTCGACGGCGAGAACCGGAGTGCCTGGTGTGAGAACCGACTCCCTGAATGAGGCGTCCTGGGAAGCGAAGCGACCGACATCGGGCATCGAAACCACTCGAGCAGTCACTCCCGCTTTCGATAGTTCATCAACGGCCGCCAGACACAACGAGACTTCACTGCCCGTGGCGACGAGGACCACGTCGGGCTTTGGTGCATCGCGCACGATGCCGGCTCCGCGCCCGACAGCGGATCCGTCGGTAACCGTTGGCAGGTTCTGACGGCTCAATACGAGCGCTGTAGGTCCGTCGAATTCGAGGGCGGTAACGAATGCTTGAGCTGTCTCGTTTCCGTCGGCAGGTCGAATGACCTGGAGTCCGGGAATGATGCGAAGTGAGGCGAGATGTTCGACGGGCTGATGGGTTGGTCCGTCTTCACCCACACCGACCGAGTCGTGGCTGAAGACGAAAATCACCTTCGCCTTCGACAGCGCCGCGAGACGAATGGCGGGCCGCATGTAATCAGCGAAGACGAAGAAGGTTCCGATGACGGGAACGAGGTCACCGTGAAGAGCGATGCCATTCGCAATGGCCGCCATGGCGTGCTCGCGCACTCCGAAATAGATCTGACGGCCGGAACGATCGGTTCGGGTGAATGCCCGGTCTGGGGACAATTTGGCCCCGGTGTTGCCGGTGAGGTCTGCTGCCCCCGCAATGATGCCCGGCAAGTGTTCCGTGGCAGCCGCGAGAACCTTCTGTATCGCCACGCGAGTTGCCGGACTTTCGTCATCCTTGAATGTCGGGAGCTTGCCGGCGAGACGCGACCCCAAGCCTTCGGTCGCATGGGACGCGAGCTTCTGCACGGCACCGGATGCAGCCCATGCCCTGTGGGCCTCTGCGCAGCGATCCTTCGCAGAATTGCGATATTCCGACAGAAGATCAGCCGGAGCATGAAAGGCCTCGTCGGGGATACCGAGGAGGGCCTTTGTTCGGGTGATGTGTTCGGCCACGAAGGGGTTCCCGTGTGCTGCATGCTTGTCGGTGAAGTCGGGAGACGGAAACCCGATACGGGTCGGCAAGACCACGAGTGTGGGAGCGCCTTTGTGGGACTTCGCACGGTTGAGGACCGCTTCGAGGTCGTCGCAGCTCTCGGAGATGGGACCTGCTTCGATGACGTTCCATCCGTAAGAGCGAAAACGTTCGACGACATCGTCGCTGCAGGTGAGGTCGGTGGAGCCGTCGATGGTGATCTTGTTGTCATCGAAGACGCAAATGAGTCGTTCGAGACCCAGGTGACCGGCCAGCGATGCCGCTTCGTGGCTGACACCCTCCATCAAACAACCGTCTCCGGCAATCACAAACGTGTGGTGGTCGATCACCTCGCTTCCGACCGTCGCGCGGAGATGCTCTTCGGCGATGGCCATCCCGACCGCATTGGCGAAACCCTGCCCCAGCGGTCCCGTCGTGACCTCGACGCCCGCGGTATGGCCGACTTCCGGGTGTCCAGGTGTCCGCGATCCGAGCTGACGGAACGCCCGAAGGTCGTCGATCTCAAGCCCGTAACCGTTCAGCCACAAGAGTGCGTACTGGAGAATCGAGGCGTGACCGCAGGACAAAATGAAGCGATCGCGATTGGCCCACGTGGGATCACCTGGGTGATGGCACATGACGCGGGAATAGAGCGTGTGAGCCAAGGGGGCCAGGGCCATTGCCGTGCCCTGGTGCCCGCTCTTTGCGTGGAACGGTGCGTCCATTGCGATTCCACGGATGACCGCGATCGCTTTCTCATCGAACGCCGCTCTGTCGGAGATGTCGTTGGCCACGGGCGCAGACTAGTTGTTCGGCTGCGGCAGCAATGTGAGCGGAACGATGGTCCACGGATCGCGATTCACCCGACAATGAGCGAAGACCTGTCCATAGTCGTCGAATTCCAACTCGCCTCGTACCAATCGATAGGTGAACTTTCCCGGATCGACGCGAAACGGACTGACGTTACGCGCCACCTGCTCGTCGTCTTCCTTCGGACCCTTGCGGAAGACCACCTCGAAGACGCCCTCGCCGGATTCAGTCGGCTCGCAGTAGATCAGCGCAACGAGGTGCGGCGAGAACGTGAACGGAGGTTCCGACGGGGCCACCGTCGAGAAAAATGCGCCGGTGAGATCGATCCTCGTGCTCGGTCCCTCAACCTGACGCATCTCAAAATTGTCGACGAAAAGTGCGGAGACGAGATGCACGACTGCAGTCTAGGAGACGCGCTCGATTGGCACGCCAGCGGCGTACGTCAATTCAACTTCGAGTCGATCATCGAAACACGTGATATCCGCAAGTTGACCGACGGCGAGAGCGCCGATGTCCCGAGCTTCGATCAGTTCCGCCGGGGTGGACGTTGCAGAGACGAGGGCGTCGGCAAGGGGTACTCCGGCATGATTGACGACACGACGGATCTGTTCAGCAAGCGACAAGGCGGCTCCGGCAAGTGTCCCGTTCTTCAGCCGACCGGCATCGGTGACGGTGACCCCGTCGGTTGCAGCCACGGAGTCACTGACGAGGAACGTCTTGCCGGCACCTTTCGTTCGAAAGACGAGCCGAATCGTCTCGGCGTCGACGTGCACGAGATCGCCGATCAGGCCCGCGTACATCCCCGGGTCATCGAGAATCGCACCGGCAAGACCGAAGCCTCGGTGCTCGACACCGCTCATGGCATTGAAAATGTGGGTGCAGGAAACGGCCCCGGCGCTCACCGTCATCTCGTATTCCTGTCGCGTCGGAGCAGAGTGCCCGATCGATGCGACGATGTTTCGCGCGACGAGCCGTTCCATCACCCGATCCGCGGCCGGTGACTCGGCAGCGAGTGTCATCATGCGGACACCTTCGCCGCAGCCCTCGAAGACGTCGTCGATGGTGTCCGGCGCCTCGGCGATGAGGTTCGTGTCGTGGGCTCCGGGACGACGACCAAGAAACGGCCCTTCGAGATGTATTCCGAGGATGCGAGTACTGCCGGGAGGAGTTGCCTTGGATGCCGCCACAATGATTGCGCAAGTTTGACTGCGTACCGATGGCTCACATGTCGGGATTGTCGGTAGAAACGCTGTTGTTCCCGCCGCCGCGAGCGAGCGCTGCAGGGCTGCCAAGGACTCCGGGGTTGCTCCGGTCACGGGAAAGTTGCCGAAGCCATTGCACTGGAGGTCGACCAAACCGGGGGAGACGAGAGGATGAATTCGGCGGGGGCGCTCGCTGCTGCCAAAGGTTCTCACCGAGTGGATGCGGTCGCCATCGATGTCGATGGCGACGTCATCACGAATGGTGCCATTGACGAGCGCACGCCGAGCATGGATCGTTCGACGGCGCTGAAACTCGTCAGGCTGCGGCACGCCTCGATGGTATGACGAGCTTGACTTCGTTCAGACGCACCCTTGCGAGGCGCAGCCAGGTGAGAACCTTGATGACCCACCAGCCGTAGTCGATTTCATACCAGCGGTGCGCCAGGCGCGCAGAGGTGGGCGCAGCGTGGTGATTGTTGTGCAGACCCTCCCCTGCGGTGAGGAAGGCGAGCCATTGGAGATTGCCCGCCCCATTGTCGTACGGACGTCGACCAAAGTGGTGTCCGATCGCATTCACCGCCGCGGATCCGCCGAGATACAGATTCACATGGACCAAGGCGGCAGCGAGGCCCACCCACGCGCCGAACAAGAGGCAGAGTGAGGTGATCCCGAGTGTGAGTCCGAGAATCGTGCGATCAAAGAGGAACCTGTCGAGTGCCGTAGCGGGCATGTCCTTGGCGTAACGGCCGAGGGTTGACGGATCACTTGCGCAACGCCGGTAGAGCGACACGTTCTTTGCCTGCACCGTCTTCCAACCAAGAAGTACCGGCGAATGGGGGTCGCCATCGACGTCCGTGAACGCGTGGTGTTTGCGATGGACGGCAACCCACTGCCGTGGGCGGATCCCCGTCGTGATCCAGACGACGAATCGGAAACCAACCGCAGCCGCGGGGGACAGACTGAGGGCGCGGTGGGACATCGCACGGTGGAGATACACCGTGGTCGCCACGTTTGCGACGACAGTGACCGTCAGCCCGATGACCAACGAAGCGAGAACGGTCCCGACAACGGAATTTGGCGCGAAGAGAGCCGGCGCGAAGTTGAGGAAGGCAGACATGGTTACACCCTAACTACCTACCGACCAGTAGGTAGAACTCTCTGTAACCTTCGAGGGTGGCCAGCAAGCCGATGCGCGACCAAATCCTCGATGAAGCCACCGAGCTCTTCGCACGCCAGGGTTACGACGGGACGTCACTCAACGACATTGCGGCCGGGGTCGGCATCAAGCGCCCGAGTCTTTTGCATCATTTTCCGAGCAAGGATGCGCTCTACGGCGAAGTTTTCGAAAGGATGCTCTCGGAGTGGCTCGAGCGTGTCGAGAGCACGATCGCAACCCCCGGAACAGGTTGGGAGCGCTTCTCCGGGGTTCTCGCGTCGGGTTTCGACTTGTTCGTCGACAATCCGGCATACGTGCGCCTGATGCGGCGAGAGGCGCTCGAGGGAGGTGACAGGCTCGGAATCGACCTGGTTGGAGTGGTGACGCCGCTCTTCGACGCCGCCGTCGAATGGCTCGAGGGAGAAATGAGGGCGGGTCGTTTCCGCTCGGTCGACGCACGTCACATTCTCATCACTGCGTACGCATCTCTTCTCGGATATGTCTCCGACGCGCCGTTCATCAATGGACTGATGAACGATGACGCGCTCGCCCCTGCAACACTCGTCGCACGTCGCGGGCACATTCTCGACCTGTTCCACCGAGCGCTCGTACCCGAAGGCGCTACCCCATGAGCGAGTCTCACTAGTCTCGGTTCGTGACCAGTCCAAACAATTCCCCGGTTAACTCGGGGAAGACATTGTCGGAACGCGAAAGCAAGTCTCTCCTCGCCGGCTTTGGCGTACCGTTCCTCCCCGAACTCGAACTCGAGCACCCCAACGAGGCAGCGGCGCTCACGTCGCTCATGTCGGCACAGCGCCTGAGTTTTCCCGTTGTTGCAAAGCTGAACGGCGATCGAATTGCTCACAAGACAGAGCGTGGTCTTGTGAAGTTGAATCTCGCCGACGGCACCGCACTCACAGACGCAGTCGACTCGCTCTTCGCCGCGGCACGGCCCGAAGACGGACCAGTCTCGGTTCTCATCGCTCCGATGGTGAAGAGCAACCGAGAGTTCATCGCGGGATTGGTCCGCGACCCACAGTTCGGGCCGGTGGTCATGCTTGGTGTCGGGGGCGTGCTCGCAGAGGCGATAGCCGATGTCGTGTTCCGTCCTGTTCCCTTGGGCCCGGCGGATGCGAGCGAGATGATTTCCGAAATCAAGGCCCAGAAGCTGCTCGGAGAGTTCCGTGGCGGACCCGCGATTGATCGCGAAGCGCTGTCATCCGTCCTCCTCGGGCTGTCGAAGGCAGCCGTGGCGCGACCCGATGTGGCATCCATCGATGTCAACCCACTTCTCGTCGATGCAACGGGAGGCGTGGTTGCCGTCGATGCACTCGTCGAACTGGCCGACCAGGCGATCGAGGCTGCAACAGCGCCACGCACACCATGGTTGCGCGATGAACACTTTCGGGCGTTGTTCGAGCCTCGCGGCGTACTCGTTGCGGGTGCGTCGAGTCACCCCGGAAAGTTCGGATTCGTTTCGATGCACAACATCCTTGCGAGCGGTTACAAGGGACGCGTGGGTGGCACGAACTTGTCGGGAGAAGTCGTACTGGGAGTACAAACCGTGGCCTCCGTCGCTGATCTTCCGGAAGGTTTCGCCGACTTGGTCTTTGTCTGCACTCCGACTTCGGCCAATCCAGGGCTCCTGCGAGATTGCGCCGCTCGAGGCGTCAAGGCTGCATTTCTTACGTCGGCGGGCTACGGGGAGGCCGGTGAAGAGGGTCGTGCCCTCGAGGCCGACATCGTTGCACTCGCCGAAGAGCTCGACATTCTTCTCGCCGGCCCGAACGGTCAGGGTGTGGTCAGCACTCCCGCCGAACTGTGCGCCCAAATCGTTGCGCCATATCCGCCGCGCGGGCGCATCGGTGTCGCCAGCCAGAGCGGCAATTTTGTTTCATCGTTCCTGAACTACGCGCGGTCCAGCGGAGTCGGCGTCAGCCGCGCAGTGTCGGCCGGCAACGCCGCGAGCGTGTCGGTCGCCGACTACCTCGGGTGGTACGCGACCGACCCCGAGACCTCCGTGGGGCTGGCCTACCTGGAAGGCATCTCCGATGGTCGGGCACTCATGGCTCAACTCGCTCATGTCGCCGAGCGCATGCCGCTTGTCGTCGTGAAGGGTGGCGCCACCGAGGCCGGAGCCAAGGCTGCCGCGAGTCATACGGGTGCTTTGGCGGCAAACGACAAGGTGTTCGATGGCGCCTGCAGAGCAGCCGGAATCGTTCGCGCCGCGACCGTGGAAGAAGCCTTCGACACAGCGGCCTGCTTTGCCACCCAGCCGCTTCCGCGCGGCGGTCGAACGGTCATCCTCACGACGGCGGGAGGGTGGGGTGTCGTCACGTCCGACGCACTGTTCCAGCGCCCCGAACTCGAACTCATTCAGCTTCCCGAGGACTTGAAAGAATCGATCGACGCCTTGTTGCCGCCGCGCTGGAGCAAAGGCAATCCGGTCGACTGTGCCGGAGGAGAAACCCGCGACACGATCCCCGAGGTGCTCGGACTGATCTCCCGGCACGAGGCTGTCGATGCGGTGATTTATCTCGGCATCGGAATCCAGTCGAATCAGGCGCGCTTGATGCGCGAAGGGAACTTCTATCCCGACCATGGCTTGGAACGCATCGTCTCCTACCACGAGCGACAAGACGCGCGTTTCGCCGAGGCAGCCGCCCAACTGTCGGCCGAAACCGCAAAGCCCATTCTCGTTGCCACCGAGCTTGCCATCGCTGATCCGGAGAATCCCGGGCCACGAACCGTTCGCGAAACGGGTCGGTATTGCTTCCCGACGGGCAACCGGGCGGTGGCGGCCCTGGCTCACATGGTTCGCTACGCGAACCACCGACGTCGATGAGTCGATCGAACGACAAAGCCGAGACCGCCGCGAAGGCGTCCAACAAACGTCGTCGTGCGCGGCGCCCCGGACGCCTCGTCGCCATTGTCGGCGCCGTTGGGGCGGCGCCTCTTGCGGCACTGTGGTTCGCTGGTCATTCACTCGCTACGCGCACCGAAGGTCGCAGCGCAGATCCGGTGTCGTATCTCGCGACACCGGTACTGAACGTTCGTCGCGCCGCAACGACGCTCGTCGGCGACATCGCCGCGAGAAATCTCCGTGCCGAACTGGCATCGATCGTCGACCGAATGCCGTCGAACGCTTGCATCAGGATCGACGCTGGCGGGCGAGTGGTGCTGAGCAAATCCGCCGACAAGGCCCTCGTGCCCGCAAGCACGATGAAGATTGCAACCGCTGCCGTCGCACTCGATGTCCTGCCCGCCGACACGCGCTTCGTGACGCGAGTTCTGGGAACGGTCGACAACGGGATCGTGGGTGGAGACCTAACCCTCGTTGGAGGAGGAGATCCACTCCTTGTCAGTCGCGAATATCTGCCGACGGAGAAGTATCCGACGACGGACCCGACTTATCTCGACGACTTGGCCGACAAGGTGAAGAGTGCCGGTGTCACCGCGGTTTCAGGTTCCGTGGTCGGTGATGAGTCATACCTCGATGATGATCGCTACCTCGATGACTGGGCTTCGGGAATCCGAGGCACCGAAGGTGGCCCACTCGGCGCGTTGATGGTGAACGACGGCGTCGTCGTCGGAAATCCGATCAAGCCCGACAATCCGGCCATCGCCGCCGCCGCAGAGTTCACCCGGCTCCTCGAAGCCCGCGGCATCGCGGTGGCAGGAGACCCAAAGGAGGCAAAGGGAGCCCCCGCAGGCGCAGCCATCGCCGAGATCCAGTCGAGCCCCCTCGTCAAGATCGTTGCGGAGATGTTGACCAACAGTGACAACAACACTGCCGAGGTGCTCGTGCGCCACCTCGGTCTCGCAAAGTCCCTGCAGCCAACGACGGCAGCGGGCCTGGCCGTCATCAGTCAAACGCTGGCGACGTGGGGCATCGACGGGGTCGTGGCGAAAGACGGATCGGGTTTGTCGCGGGGGAATCGAATCACGTGTGCGGCTCTTGTCGAGCTCTTGGAACGCGAGCCCGTGGGGGGAGAATTGAAGTCGGGTCTCGCCGTTGCAGCGCGCACAGGGACCCTGAGGGACGTCTTCGACGGAACCCCCGTTGCCGGGAAGCTTCTCGGCAAGACGGGAACGCTCCTTAACGTGAAGACACTTGCCGGTGTCCTTCCGGTCGACAGCAAGGACGAAGTTCTCTTTGCGCTGTTGCTGAACGGCGCGGGCTGGGCCGACCAAGGCAACTACCGGCCGCTCTGGGAACAGCTCAGCACGGCACTCGCGACGTACCCAAAGGCTCCGACGCGGAGTCAGGTGGCGGTACTCGGAGCCGGCTGACCCAGGCACGATGCGGCCGAGTGCAATTCAGCCGGTTCGCTGCGAGAATCGTGTCGTGGCAAAGGACGACGCAAACCGCACGTCTCGCGAGCGTGATGGCGAACTTTTCGATCTCGTCGTCTCGTACGCGCGTCAGGAAACCATCGAACCGCTTCGCGGGGTCGGACGGTGGGTGGCGTTTGGTCTCATTTCGATGGGGCTCATTTCGGTCGGCATGGTCCTTGTTTCCCTTGGGCTACTCCGGGCGGTGCAAGACATCGGGGGAACCACCTTCGACGGCGCGTGGTCCTTCGTGCCCTACATCTTCGGCGTCGTGTTCGCTTCGGTGATCGTCGCCATCGCCATCAGTCAAATCAAACGTCCGCGGCTCTAGGGAGAACGTGATGCAGGAAAACGGTTCCGACAGGAAGATCTCGAAAGACGACCTCGAGCGGCGTTTCAAGGCGCTTCAGAACGATCTTCAGGGCACGGTCGAAAACAAGAAGCAGACGCTGCTCGCCATCGCAGGCGCAGGAGCAGCAGTGCTGATCATCGTGTCGTACCTCTTTGGCCGGCGACGCGGCACGCGCCGCGCCACGCGGGTGGAGTTCAGGCGCTGACCGCAATGGCATCCCGCCGTACCCGTCGAATCGGCTTTCTCGCGTCTCTCGTCATCGGCGGAACGCCGAAGCGCCGCAAAGTGTTCAACGCCATCGTTCGTCGTTCACGGTCGGTCACCCGAGGTGTCATCATCGTTCGAATCGTCCGCCGCGCGCTGCGCGGGTCGACCCCGAGCCAGGTGTCCGTTCGCACTTCGCGGGCGGTCATCGACGTCGAGGGTCGCTGAGAGCGATGTTCGCTTTTGGTGACACGTTCGCCTTCGGCGAGAAGGTGATGCTCGTCGACCGCAAGGAACGTCGTTACCTCGTTGACCTCGCAGCCGGCGGGGAATTCCACAGTCATGCGGGATTCGTGTCCCACGACGACATCGTGGGCTGCCCCGACGGCGCCGAGGTTGTCTCGACAAAAGGCGCGCGCTACATCGTTCTGCGACCGACACTCGAGGATTTCGTCGTCGAGATGCCCCGTGGGGCACAAGTCATCTACCCCAAGGACCTGGCGACAATCCTCATGATCGGGGACATCCGTCCGGGCGTGCGTGTTCTCGAGTCGGGGATCGGTTCGGGGGCTTTGTCGATGGCCATGCTCCGCGCCGGTGCCGAGATCACCGGTTACGAACTGCGCGAGGATTTTGCGAATCGCGCACGCGCAAACGTCAGGTCGTTTCTCGGCGAGTCCGCCCTCGCTTCTTACGACATACACATCCGTAACTGCTACGACGGCATTGACGGATCCGACTTCGACCGAGTGATTCTCGACCTACCCGAACCTTGGCTCGTGGTCGACCATGCCGTGAACGCCCTGCGGCTGGGCGGCGTCTTGGTTGCCTACACGCCGGCGATCACTCAGGCCATGCAGGTGCGCGCCGCACTGGGTGACTACTGGAGCGGACAACGGACACTCGAGGTGCTGCACAGGACGTGGCACATCGACGGACAAGCTGTTCGTCCCGACCACCGTATGGTCGCCCACACCGGTTTTCTCACTGCCGCCCGCCTGGTGGGCAAACCCGATTGAAAGCCCCGAAGGGGTTTAAGCAAACAAAGATCTCAGATCCGAACGATCAGGGCTCGATGAAGATGCACTCGCCAGGGCACTCTTCGGCTGATTCAACGACCGCATCAATCATGCTGTCGGGGAAACTCGCGAGACCCTCGGCACCTTGAGGGTTGCCCTTCGCCGTTGCGAAAATCTTGCTTCCCTCTTTCACGTATGCGAGCCCATCGTCGAGGAGGGTGAACACATCCGGCGCGATCTCTTCGCAGAGGCCATCGCCCGTGCACAGATCCTGATCGATCCAGACCTTCATTGACTGCTCCTTCGTCGCTCGTGTGAGTCGCTGATGTGAAAGCGAGACCGCCCGGGGACGAGCGATGACGCGCCATGACTCTACACAACCAGACCCCAGAGGTCACCTTTTGCACGGGACAACCACCACGTTCCTGCGGGGTGGTGGCGCGACGACGGGCCGGAGGTGATAGAGAGAAGCAAGGACATCTCGTCGTGTCGGAGGTACGGAATGTCGGGTGGGCAGGCAGAAGAGAGCGGCCAGGACGCAGGGCGTGTGGCCCGTCTCGAAGCGCAGCTTCTCGAGACAAAGAGCCAATTGGCCCACAAGAACGCCCAGAACGAGAAGTTGTCGTACACCCTGCGCGAGGCGCGGGAACACATTGCCCAACTTCGCGAGGAAGTGGACAAGCTTTCGCAGCCACCGTCGGCCTACGGAGTCATCGTGGGCAAGAACGACGACGAGACGGTCGACATTCTCACCAGTGGCCGCAAGATGAGGGTTCATCTGCATCCGGACATCGATTTCGAGACCGTCGCCCGTGGGGCAGAGGTCGTGCTGAACGAGAGCCTCAACGTCGTGATGGCACGCTCACCCGAAGGGTCTGGGGAAGTCGTGTCCCTGAAGGAAATCTGCGATGACGGCGTGCGTGCGGTGGTCACAGTTCGCGGCGACGACGAAAGAATCTGTGAACTAGCCGACGCGCTGCGTGGTGCGCACCTGCGTTCCGGAGATCTACTGCGCCTCGACCCGCGCTCGAATCTTCTCCTTGAAAAGCTTCCCCAGCCCGATGTCGAAGACCTGCTCCTCGAAGAGGTTCCCGACATCGACTACGCCGACATCGGTGGACTCGACTCACAGATCGAGCTCATCGCCGATGCCGTCGAACTTCCGTTCCTCTACGGCGACTTGTTCGCCGAGCATCGGCTGCCGGCTCCGAAGGGTGTTCTCCTCTACGGACCACCCGGCTGCGGCAAGACTCTCATCGCCAAGGCCGTCGCAAACAGCCTCGCAAAGAAGGTGGCCGCCAAACAGGGCGATGCAAAGGGGCGCAGCTACTTCATCAACGTGAAGGGCCCCGAGCTGCTGAACAAGTACGTCGGCGAGACCGAGCGCCAGATCCGCCTCATCTTCCAACGGGCAAGAGAAAAGAGCGAAGAGGGCTGGCCCGTCATCGTCTTTTTCGACGAGATGGACTCGATGTTCCGAACCCGCGGCAGCGGAATCAGCAGCGACATGGAGTCCACAATCGTGCCCCAGCTTCTCGCAGAAATCGACGGCGTCGAGGGGTTGCGGAACGTCATAGTCATTGGCGCGACGAACCGGGAGGACCTCATTGATCCTGCGATTCTTCGGCCCGGACGCCTCGACGTGTAGATCACGATCGAGCGTGCGGCCCGCACGTCGGCCTCGCAGATTTTTTCGCGCTACCTCACATCGGATCTTCCCCTCGACCTCACCCTGCCCGACACGGACGACTCCCGAGACGCGGACGAAGCAGTGAGAGCAATGATCGACGCCACGGTCGAGGCGATGTACAGCGACGACGATTCGAACCGCTTCCTCGAAGTCACCTACCAGAACGGCGACAAGGAAACCCTGTATTTCCGCGACTTTGCCTCCGGGGCCATGATCGAGAACATCGTTCGCCGCGCGAAGAAGCTGGCCATCAAGCGCGTGATCGCCGGCGGGGAACGGGGCATCAGATTGAACGACCTCGTTGAATCCGTGCGTCAGGAATTCAAGGAGCACGAGGACCTTCCGAACACCACGAATCCCGACGATTGGGCACGTATCTCCGGCAAGAAGGGCGAACGCATCGTCTTCATTCGCACCCTCGTCAACGAACACGCCGGGGACGCCTCGTCTCGCGGTGGCAAGGCGATCGAACGCACCGCCACCGGTCAGTACCTCTGAGTCGCGGGCTACAAATGGCGATTCACAAGGTCTGCGGGATCGAAACCGAGTACGGCATCATCACGCGCGGTTTCGACGCGAACCCGGTTGTCGCGTCTTCGGTTCTTGTGAACGCCTACGCCGGAAACTTTCCACAGTTGACCGGCTGGGACTTCGCCGACGAGACGCCCGGCAGCGACGCGCGCGGTTTTGCGCTAGAAGACGCATTTCCACCCGAGGTCGAGACGCATCTCGTGAACAGTGTCCTCACGAACGGCGCACGTTATTACGTCGATCACGCCCATCCCGAGGTCTCAACGCCCGAGTGCACAAGTGCGGCTCAGGTCGTTCTGTTCGATCGCGCCGCCGAAGAGGTCATTCGCCGTAGCGCGCTGTCGGCGAACGAGAAGCTGCCACAGGGGCACGAGATCGTTCTTTACAAGAACAACTCGGACGGCAAGGGCAACTCCTACGGCTGCCATGAGAATTATCTCGTCGACAGGAACCTTCCATTTGGTCGTCTCGCGAGCCTCATCACGACGCACTTCGTCACCCGCCAGGTGTTCACCGGCGCGGGCAAAGTGGGCTGTGAACAGCCGGGCCGATCCGCTGCCGCTGTTCCTTTTCAGATCAGTCAGCGAGCCGACTTTTTCGAGGAAGAAATCGGACTCGAGACGACGCTCAAGCGACCGATCGTCAACACACGCGACGAACCGCACTGCAACCCGAACCTGTACAGGCGCCTCCATGTCATCGTCGGCGACGCGAACATGAGCGAGGTTGCGACCTTTCTCAAAGTAGGAACGACTGCCATCGTCCTCGCGATGGTCGAAGACGACTTCCTGCCGCACAACCTTCAATTGTCGAACCCGCTGGCTGCCATCACGGCAGTCAGCCACGACCCGACTCTTCGGGCCACCGTCGAGCGGATCAATGGCCAACGCCTGACCGCTCTCGAGATGCAGTTTCTCCTCTTGGAGTACGCCGAAAAATACAACCAACAATTCGGCCTCTCGTGCGTCGAGACCCCGGGCGAGGGGGGAGAAGCCGAATCGATTCTCCGGCGCTGGAAGACTGTGCTCGAAGGTCTCGAGACGAATCCCGATTCGGTCGCGGGCATCGTGGATTGGGTGGCCAAGAAGCGTCTCGTCGACGGATTTGCCGATCGCCATCACCTGACCCCGGGGCATGCCAAGTTGAAGGCGATCGACCTGCAGTATCACGACATGCGTCCCGACCGATGTTTGGCGGCACGCGTCGGCCTCGAGACATTGTGTGACGTCTCGGATGTTCAACGCGCCGTCAGCGAGCCGCCCGCGTCGACTCGGGCGTTTTTCCGTGGGAAGTGTCTGCAGAAGTGGCCGACCGAAGTGGTCGCAGCCAACTGGGACAGTCTCGTCTTCGACATCGGCGACGAACCCTTACGGCGCGTGCCGATGATGGAGCCGATGCGGGGTACACGTGCGATCGTCGGGGACCTCCTCGACGGTGCTTCGAGCCCGCGTCATCTGATCGAGATGCTCGGAGCCGGCGCCAGTGAGGCTTCGGGATTCATCGACCCGGGTATGTACTGACCTCGGGATTTTTCGCTACGGTTGTTCCATGGCCGAGCGCATACAGAAACATCGCACGGACCGCGCCAAAGAAGACTCGGTTGGCGAGAGCGCGGCTCCCACCGCCGATACCGAGCGTGGCGAGAAGTTGAAGGCCGAACTCGACGATCTCCTGGACGAGATCGACGAGGTACTCGAGTCGAACGCCGAGGATTTCGTGAAGAGCTACGTCCAAAAGGGCGGTGAGTAGCGCACCATGGCAATGCCGTTCTTCGCTCCCGGTGACAACCCGGGGGCAAGTTTTCTCGACCTTTTGCGGCGTACGGGTGTCGAACCTTTTGCCGCGGGTGATGCCGGGCGGGTCAGCGTCCCGCACGCGACAACCTGCGTGGCGCTTCGTTTCGGCAGTGGAGTCGTCATGGCGGGCGACCGCAGGGCGACTTCGGGAAACTTGATCTCGCATCGCTCGATGGAAAAAGTGGTCGAGGCCGACCGTCTCAGCGGTGTCGCCATCGCCGGTGCTGCGGGGCCCGCGATGGAAATGATCAAGCTTTTCCAGCTGCAGCTCGAGCACTACGAGAAGGTGGAGGGCATGATGCTCTCCCTCGAGGGCAAGGCGAACCAGCTTTCGATGTTGGTTCGGGGCAACCTACCCGCGGCGATGCAGGGGATGGTCGTAGTACCGATCTTTGCGGGTTACGACACTGCTGCGGGGACAGGTCGTCTCTGGGACTACGACCCGACGGGCGGTCGGTACGAGGAAAAGGAATACGTGGCAACCGGGTCGGGGAGCTTGCACGCCGGCACCGTCGTCAAAGTCGGTTGGCGATCCGACCTCAGCGAAGACGATGCGATCCGGTTGGCAGTCAAGGCGCTGTGGGAAGCAGCCGATGCCGATTCGGCAACCGGTGGGCCCGACGCACTGCGCGGGATCTACCCGGTCACGGCGACGATCACATCGAATGGTTGGGCGCGCGTCAACGATGCGCGCCTCGCCTCAATCGTCGAAGAGCTGTTGGTCGAGCAGCGCGCGCGAAACGGAGGGGACCAGAGATGAGCATGCCCTTCTACGTCGCACCCGAGCAGATAATGAAGGACCGTGCGGACTATGCCCGTAAAGGCATCGCCCGTGGTCGGGCTCTCGTCGCAATCCAGTACGACGCCGGCATCGCAATCGTCGCCGAGAACCCTTCCAACACCTTGCGAAAGGTGAGCGAGATCTACGACCGCATCGCCTTTGCCGGAGTCGGAAAGTACAACGAGTTCGACCAACTGCGCGTCGCCGGTGTTCGCGCCGCCGACCTGAAGGGGTACCAGTATTCGCGAGCCGACGTCGATGCCCGCAGCCTGGCCAACCAGTACGCGCAGATTCTCGGCCAAACCTTCACCCACGAGATGAAACCTCTCGAGGTTGAAATCCTTGTCGCGGAGATCGGTGTCGACGCGGCACACGACCAGCTTTTCCACATCCTCTACGACGGCACGGTCCTCGACGAGAAGCGTTTCTCGGTCCTCGGAGGCGACGCGGATGCGATCGCCGGCAGGCTCACGCCCGATCTTTCCTCGACACCCGACCTTGCCGTAGCGATCAAAGTCGCCAGTCGTGCGCTGAGCGGACCCGATCGCACTCTCGTCGCTGACGACCTTGAGGTCGCAGTCTTGCGCCGCAACGGGGCAAGACGTGCGTTTGCCCGTCTCGACGACGTCGAGGTCGAGCGCCTCCTCGCCAGCTGACCGTCGGCGTCGTTCGCATGGACCGTCGCATCTACGGAATCGAGACCGAATACGGCATCACGTGCACTCTGCGCGGTCAGCGGCGACTCAGTCCGGACGAGGTGGCAAGGTATCTCTTTCGCAAGGTCGTCTCGTGGGGTCGCAGCAGCAATGTCTTTCTTGAAAACGGAGCGAGGCTCTATCTCGACGTCGGCTCGCATCCCGAGTACGCCACCCCCGAGTGCGACAACATCTACGACGTCGTCGTCCATGACAAGGCGGGCGAACGACGAATCGAGGACCTGACGTACTCCGCGGAGGAAAGACTGCGCGACGAGGGCATTCGGGGGACCGTCTACCTTTTCAAGAACAACACCGACAGCGCCGGCAACTCATACGGCTGTCACGAGAACTACCTGACGGCGCGTGACGATGATCAGGCGGCAATCGGCCAGATTCTGATTCCTTTTCTCGTGTCGCGCCAGGTCATATCCGGTGCCGGTCGAATAACACAAACAGCACGCGGCCCGGTGTATTCGATCTCGCAACGCGCAGACCACATTTGGGAGGGGATGAGTTCGGCCACAACGCGAAGTCGCCCCATCATCAACACGCGCGACGAGCCGCACGCCGATGCCGAGCACTACCGCCGCCTTCATGTCATCGTCGGCGATTCGAACATGAGCGAATACACCACTTTCCTCAAGGTCGGGTCCACAGCCTGCCTACTGAGGATGATGGAAGATCCGGCAGTGGTTCTTCGTGACATGACCCTGGAGAACCCAATCAGGGCAATCCGCGAGATCAGCCACGATCTGACGTGTCGGCGCACTGTTCGGCTCCAAAACGGAAGGGAGGTCAGCGCCCTCGACATTCAGCGCGAGTACCTCGACCGTGCGATCACGTACGCCGACAGAAAGGGTTTTCCCGAGTTCGAGCAGCGGGCCCTCGCGATGTGGGAGCACTGCGTCACCAAACTCGAGTCCGATCCCCTCGCGCTCGATCGTGAAATCGACTGGGTCATCAAGTACCGGTTGATCGAGCGTTACCGCGAACGCCACGGACTCGAACTCGGCGATGCCCAGACCCAGCTCGTCGACCTTCAGTATCACGACATCTGTCGCGATCGTGGCCTGTACTACAAGCTCGAATCGAAGGGTCTCGTCGAGCGAATCTGCAGTGAAGATGACATCACGCACGCGGTCGACAACGCACCGACCACGACACGCGCCCGTCTTCGCGGGGAATTCATCAAGCGCGCAAAGGCAAAGAAGCGCGACTACACGGTCGACTGGGTGCATCTGAAGTTGAACGATCAGGCACAACGCACCGTTTTGTGCAAGGACCCGTTCAAGAGTCGCGACGAGAGGGTCGAAAAGATCATCGAGTCGATGTGACGACGGGTAACCTCGCACGGGTGCGCGATGAATTACCCGGCGAAGGCTCCGTGTCCACGGGCAGCAGCCGGGGGACAGAGGCGTTCCGTGCGGTGCGCGACTGGGTGGTAGTGCTCGTCGTCGCTCTTCTCGTGGCACTTGGAATCCGTACGTTCGTGCTGCAGCAGTTCTACATATCTGGACCGTCCATGGAGACGACCCTTTTCCAGCCGAACCGCGTGCTCGTGAACAAGCTCTCCTACAAACTCGGTGACATCGGCCGTGGAGACGTGGTGGTTTTCGACCGCGTCACCTCGAATGGACGAAGCGTTCAGCACGACGACCTCATCAAACGGGTCATTGGATTGCCGGGTGAGTCGGTTTCGATCAAGGCTTGCGTGGTCCACATCGACGGGCAGATCCTGGAAGAGTCGTATCTTCCTGACCGTGACGTCTCCGAGACCGACCTTGTGGCGCGTTGTCGGCAACCCGAGATGGCCCCTGTGATCGTTCCCGACGGTCAGGTGTTCGTTCTCGGCGACAATCGGCCTCAATCAATGGATAGCCGCGTGTTTGGGCCGGTCGACAAGAAAAGCATCGTCGGTCGCGCATTCGTGGTGATCTGGCCGATCGGTCGTTGGCGTTGGCTGTGACCCTTGATCAGCCGCGCAGCGCCACATCGGCAAGCCTGTCGGGCCAGTCGCTGTAGACCGCGTCGACGCCCATTCTCACGACCTCGGCGATTTGTCGTTCGTGTTGACAGTCCCAGGCGAAACAGGCCAGATCGAAACGTTTGAACAACGCAACGAGCCCTCCGCTCCAGTCGGGGTAGGGCATGTTCACGACACCTACCCGCGCCTCGCGAAGTTCGGCCGCATGTCGTTCGGGACCACCCTTCATTCGCGCCAGACGCGTCGAGTGAACGAAATTGATGTCGGGAGACCCCGGGATCTCCCGACGGAGAACATCGAGATCGGGATGGCAGAGAAACAAGAGCTTCGCTGCATGTGGCCGGTGCGCGAGGTAGGCATCCGTGACGGTCGAGAACGCCGACGGATCCTTGACGTCGAGCGAGAGGGGAACAGACACCGGGATCTCCGTGAGAAGTTCCTCGAGACGTGGGATGTGAGAGGGAAGGTCGGCACTGTGAACCGCGGCGATCGGCTTTGACTTGAAGCGACCCTTCACGACTCCGTCGTGATCGAGCACGGCCACGCCATCGGCTGTGAGCCAGACGTCACTTTCCAGACCGTTTGCTCCGAGTTTGAGGGCCAGCGCGAACGCCTCGAGGGTGTTCTCGGGGGCATACGCCCGCGCACCTCGATGAGCAAACCCGATCACAGCCGTCGAGACTAACGACCCACCGAGCGGGACTGTTCATAGACTTGGCTCGTGTTCAACCTGTCGGGTGGAGAGATCGTCATTCTTCTTCTCCTCGGCCTCGTCGTGCTCGGGCCCGAAAAGTTGCCCGACGCGATGCGCAAGTTCGGGCGCGTTTACAACGAAGTGAAACGTGTCGCCGGCGGCATCCAGCGCGACGTCACGGCCGGTTTCTCCGACCCGGTCAACGAGTTGAAGAAGACCGCCAACGAGGCCCGCCGCTTCCTCAACCCGAACGAATTCTCCGCGGCGGAAGGTACGTCCGGCAGTGCGCCGGAACCCGTTTTCGTCCCGTACGAGGCTGCCCCCGCGTTGCCCGAGGACAGCAACGAGGAAGTGTCGTCTGAGCAGCAGGCGCAGAAGATCGAGGATGACGACAGTGGCACGCAGGCGTAAACGGGCTCGCGTTCGCCGTCAGGACGACGAAGCAACCCTCACCGAACACCTCAGTGAGCTGAGATTCCGCATCATCCGGTCGCTCCTCGCCATCGGAGTCGGAATGCTGGCCGTCCTCCTGCAATACGAGCGTCTCCTGCGCTTCTTGACCACGCCCTACCGTGATCTTTGTATCGAGCGCCCCGACTTCAATTGTGATGGCACGCTCTACGGCCTCGGGCCGCTCGACGGCCTCGCTGCGCGCATGCGAATCTCGGTCTACGGCGGGCTGATTCTTGCCTTGCCGGTCATCATGTGGCAGATATGGCGATTTGTTGCCCCTGCACTGCATCGCAAGGAGAAGAAGTACGCGGTCGGATTCGTCGTCTCAAGCGTGGTGCTCTTCGCTTTGGGCGGGTACATCGCCTATTGGACACTTGACAAGGCGCTCGAGTTTCTCATCAGTTGGTCGGGCGCCAACGTCGAGCAGACCTACCAGATCACGAAGTACGTCAATCTTGTCTTTGCGATGGTGATGGCGTTCGGGATCGGATTTCTCTTTCCTGTTCTCCTCGTGTTTCTGCAGCTCGTCGATGTCCTGAGTCCCCGAACCCTGGTGTCTCAATGGCGCTGGGCGATCATGATCATTTTTCTCGTCGCCGCCGTCATCACGCCGTCCGGTGATCCGATCTCGCTCTTCGCATTGTCTCTGCCCATGTGCATTCTCTACGCACTCTCCGTGGGTATCGGCTATCTGATTGCGTGGCGTCGTCGACGGCGGTCACGAGCGGACGCGTGACCTTCTCTCCCGATCCATTTCAGGTCGCCGCGTGCACCGCCCTCGATGAGGGAGCCTCGGTTCTCGTCGCGGCCCCGACGGGTTCGGGCAAGACGTTCATTGCCGAGCACGCCATCCGACGTGCTCGCGATTCGGGACGCCGGGCTTTTTACACGGCTCCGTTGAAGGCGTTGTCGAACCAGAAGTTTCGTGATTTCCAACAGCTGTTCGGCGAGCGCGAGGTCGGCCTTCTGACGGGCGACACCAGCATCAACCCCGACGCACCGGTTCTGGTGATGACCACCGAGGTCCTCAGAAACATGATCTACGCCCGCTCGACGGCTCTGGAAAACCTCGCTTTCGTCGTTCTCGACGAAGTTCACTTTCTCCAGGACGAATACCGCGGGCCGGTCTGGGAGGAGGTGATCATTCATCTCCCGCTCGAGGTGTCGCTCGTCTGCCTGTCTGCGACGGTTTCGAACGCTGATGAGGTTGCGGAGTGGCTGACCACGGTTCGCGGCGACACGCGGTCGATCGTCGAGACGAAACGGCCAGTGCCTCTCGAGCATCATCACTCTTTCTACGACAAGGCAACCGGCATGACCCGGATCATGCCCACCCTCGACGGGTCGCGAATCAACGAGAAGTTGAAGCGGGTGGTTTCGTCGCCCGGTCAGTCGCAGCGCGGTGACAGGCGTCGGAACAGGGATCAGCGAGTCGGACCACCCTCAAGGACCGAGATCATCGAGGAGCTTCAGCAACTCGACATGCTGCCGGCGATCTATTTCATATTCAGTCGGAACCAGTGTGACGACGCCGCAAAAGCCTGTCGCCGCAACGCGCTCTCGTTCGTCACCGGCAGCGAGGCAAGACGAATACGGGAAATTGCCGATCGCCATGGATCCCGTCTGAGCGATGACGAGCGTCGAGCGCTCGATTTCGACGGTTTCGTGGACCTCGTGTCGTCGGGGGTGGCGCCCCACCACGCTGGTCTCGTTCCGGCGTTCAAGGAGATGGTGGAAGAAGCCTTCACTGGCGGTCTCATCAAGGTCGTTTTCGCAACCGAGACGCTGGCCGTCGGCATCAACATGCCCGCGCGCACGGTGGTCATCGACAAGCTCACTCGTTACACGGGCGAGCGTCACGTGCCGCTGAAACCTTCGGACTTCACCCAACTCACGGGTCGGGCGGGCCGGCGTGGAATCGACACGATCGGACACGCAGTGACGGTCTGGAGCCCGTTTGTGTCCCTCGACGAGGTCGCTCGGTACGCGACCAACAAGACGTTCACCCTCACGTCCGCGTTTCGACCCACGTACAACATGACCGTGAATCTCGTTCGCACCCATTCAGAGCGCGAAGTACGTCATCTCCTGAATCTCTCGTTCGCTCAGTTTCAGTCGAACTCGAACGTCGTTGCGATTCAGTCCAGGCTCGAGCGCCGCAGACAGGCGCTCGAAGTCGCCATCGAAAAGGCCGAGAGTCCCTTTGGCGACATATGGGCATACCGCCGCGCAAAGGGTTACGGCGTCGATGCCCCAACGCGCGCCGCGAATGATCGTCTGCTCTGGGACGGACTCGCACCCGGCGACGTTCTCTTCGGACGGGTCGATCGGGGTGACGAGAAGTTCCTCGTCGTTGCAACAGCAGCCCGCAAACGGGGCCTCAAGGTGACCGTATTGGACGTCCGACAGGGCGTTCGCGGACTTCTGCTCGATGATTTCGACGCCACACCCAAGTTGATCGGGCGACTCGAACTTTCCGAGGACTTTTCGGTCTGGGACCCCACCGATCTGAAGTCCGCGGCACAGCGCCTGGCAGGGCTCAGGAGCAGGGCGGCGGGTCAGGGAGCTGACGAGGCGTCGTCCGACGGCATCACTGCCGATCCACATCTCCGCGAGCGGATGCGACATGCCGACAACGCAGACCGCATCCGGCGCGACATCTCCCGCATCGAAGAGGACCTGGCGGGGGAGTCCCGTTCGGTTGCCGCAACCTTCGATCGGGTGCTTGATCTGCTGCGATCACGCGGCTTCATCGACGGTTGGTCACTGACACCGTCGGGTCGGATCCTCGCAGGGGTCTTCCACGAGTGCGACATACTCATCGCCGAAGTCGTCGACCGTGGACTGCTCGACGATCTTGGGGTCGCGGATCTCGCAGCCTCAGTTTCTGCATTCGTCTACGAGCGTCGGGCCGCCGATGATGTCGACCATCCGCACCCGTCGCAGGCCACCAAGAGTGCCATCGAGGCGATCGAGGATCTCAGTCTCGTCGTGCGCGACGCCGAAGAGGCCGCAGGATTGCCGACGCACAGGTTTCCGGACAATGGCTTTGCGCGTGCGGCCTCGGTCTGGGCATCGGGTGGTTCTTTGGCGAAGATCCTCGACGTCGTGCCCGACATGGGTGCCGGTGATTTCGTGCGAACGGTTCGTCAGATCGTCGATCTCCTTCGCCAGATCGAAAGGACCACTCCGAACCACGACTTGGCCCTGACGGCCGGGCGGGCGGCGCATGCCATGTACCGGGGTCTCGTGGTGGGCAGTGAGGCGCCATCCTCTGATCGGTCCAACCCGACGAGAACCACGCCATGACGATCGAAAAAGGTGCCGAGTGGGGATTCGTCGTTGACGAATGGGCCGGCGGGATTGCTCCGACGGGCGACCTCGCCCGGGAAATCGGCATCGCTGTGCGGGAAGATGCCGACGCATCGAAACACGCGGGCCCATGGCGTCGACTTCCCCTCGACACCCTCGTCGTCTCCCTCACCACTCGCGAAAGTGGAGTCGTTCAACACGAAACATCAGGGTGGCTGCGTGTCGGAAGCCGATACCGCGGAGATTTCTGCATCGTCTCCTCGCTGTCGTTCGTCGACGGGAGGCGCCTCTTTTCCCGGTCTCACCCGAATGATGGTCGTTTCGAATGGCTCTGCCTGTCCCGGAAGATGCCGGTGCGTCAGCGCATCAGTTTCTGGCGTCGCACACACACCGAAACCCACCTGCCGCACCCACTTGCGCGAACCGGTAGCGGGACGACTTTTGACCTGATGTTCACCCGCCCCGTGCGTGCGACGTTCTCCGATGGGGTGGTCTTTGAACGCGTCATGGAAATCAGGGTGAACATCCAACCCGACTCCACCCACACCCACATTCCTGCTCAGTAGAGTCGCATCGTGGACGATCTCGGATTGCTGAAAAAGGAAGTCCTGGCAGACATCGATCGGCTTGCACCGATGATCATCGAGATCAGCCGGGACATCCATGCCCATCCCGAACTCAACTTCGAAGAGACCCACGCCCACGCCACCCTCACCGACGCGTTGTCAGACAGATTCAACGGGGTGACACGGTCGGCCTACGGAGTAGAAACCGCGTTTCACGCAACTCAGGGCAGCGAAAGTGGGCCCGGCGTCGGCGTCATTCTCGAGTACGACGCCCTGCCCGAAATCGGTCACGCCTGCGGCCACAACGTCATCGCTGCTGCCGGTCTCGGCGCGGCACTCGCTTTGCAGGCGGTTGTGTCGTCGACCGGCGGCCGACTCGAGGTCTACGGCACTCCGGCCGAGGAGGGCGGTGGCGGAAAGATCGCGATGGCCCGCAACGGGGCGTTTCGCGGACTCACGGCAGCAATGATGGTTCACCCCGCAGACGTCGACATCACGTCGATGCGTGCGATCGCCATCCACGAATGCTGCGCAAAGTTCCATGGCGCCGAGGCGCACGCCGCCGCAGCCCCGCACATGGGACGCAATGCCCTCGACGCCGCCGTCTTGGCGTACAACTCGATCGCAGCACTTCGTCAGCACATCCGACCGACGGAGCGCGTTCACGGCATCTTCACCCATGGTGGCGACAAGCCGAACATTGTGCCGAAGTACGCACAAATGAGCTGGTACGTCCGCTCGGACACGCTCGAGACCCTCGCGCCGCTGAAGGCACGGGTCGAAGCGTGTTTCCGCGGCGCAGCGCTTTCCACGGGTTGCGAGGTCGACCTCGAGTGGGAGGACCACGCCTATGCCGACGTGCGTGATTCTGTCGCGTTGCTCACTGCGTACGTCGACAACGGGCGCGCCGTTGGCCGCGAGTTCCTCGCGCCGTCACCGAACAGCATGGTGGTCGGGTCGACCGACATGGGCAACGTGAGTTACCTCGCACCGTCCATTCACCCGATGATCCGGGTCGCTCCACGTGGCGTGCCCATTCACACGGCCCGATTCGCCGACTATGCAGGAGGGACCGAGGGCGACAAAGCCGCCCTCGACGGAGCCAAGATTCTGGCGATGACAGCCCTCGACGTGTGGGCCGACGCCGGTCTGCGGCGTGCCGTGGAGACCGAATTCGCCTCCATCGGGCCGCTGCCCGACGGCGTTCTCTGACACCCCACACGATCCCTCGCCAACACGGTCGGGACTCGTAGAGTTGGACGCCGTGACGGTCTACGTGCCCGAGGAGTTCACCCCCGCCGAGGCCGACATCCTGCGGCGTTATTTCACCAACCTTGACTCGCCCGTCTTTGCCCTCGTCAACCTGCCTGAGGTCGTGAAGGGCGCGCTCTTTGCCCGCTACAGCCGCAGCGCAAAAAGTTTGCGACGGCTGTTCCTCGATGAGTTCGTGGGCGAGCTTGACATTCGTGGTGACCAAACGTTTGACGCCACCGTCGGTGTGGCGCGGGCCGAAGATCTCTACGAGAAAGTCTTCGTCGAGTACGGCGACGACTCCGTGGCCCAACTCGGGGGAGTCCACCTCGCCTGCGAACAGGCCTCAAACATCCTCACGAAGATCCTCGAGTGGGGACGCTTGATGAGCTATCTCGAGCAGAGCACCCGTTACATCTCATACGACGTGCGTCTTGGTGGTCGGTACCGCTACTACCGCGATCCCGACATCCTCACCGGCAAGTTCGGCACCCGTTACGTCGGCGACATGGACCGCATGTTCGATTCCTACAGCGCGCTCGTCGAATCCCTCACCGACCATGTGAGGCGCGTGGTTCCTCAGGGTCCGAAGGACTCCGACTTCGTCTACCGACAAGCCACGCGGGCCAAGGCACTCGACGCCGTGCGTGGGGCGCTGCCATCCGCGGCGCTGTCGAACGTCGGCATTTACGGCAGCGGTCAGGCCTTCGAGTCACTGCTGTTGCGCATGCGTTCGAGCTCGCTGCCGGAGGCGAGGTTGTATGCCGACTTGATGCTCCAGGAATTACGCAAGGTCATTCCCAGCTTCCTGCGGCGCGTCGACCAACCCGACCGGGGTGGACGTTGGTCGCAATACCTCGTCGACACGGCCACCGAGACCGACCTCGCAGTGAGGGCGCTCTTCGACGAGATCGCCGACGACGACCCTGCCGAGTCGGTCACCCTCACAGATTTCGACCCTGACGGGGAAAACAAGCTTCTCGCCGCCATTTGCTATTCCCACACCAACCTCAGCGAGGCGACGATCTCCAAACGTATTGGGTCGATGTCGCACGATGAGAAGGTTTCACTCATCCGCGCCTACGTCGGCGATCGTTCGAACAGACGTCATCGACCGGGTCGCGCGTTTGAACGTACCGACTATCGGTTCGACGTCTTGTCGGATTACGGAGCGTTTCGCGACCTCCAGCGCCACCGAATGCTCACCATCGAATGGCAACCGCTCACCCCCAATCACGGCTACGTCCGCCCGGATCTGGTTGATGATGCCGGCCAAGCCGGCGTTTTCGACGAAGTGATGGAGCGCAGCGCAGGTCTTTTCGACGCCCTTGCCAGCGAATACCCGGCGCAGGCGCCCTACGCGGTTTCCATGGCCTACAGAATCCGATACGTCATGCAGTTCAACGCCCGTGAGGCGATGCACATGCTCGAGCTTCGTTCGAGCCCTCAGGGACATCCGGCGTACCGGAAGGTTGCCCTCGACATGCACCGTCTCATTCGCGACGTCGCCGGGCACCGTGCGGTCGCGGATGCCATGACACACATCACAACCGAGGCCCCCGAGCTCGAGCGTCTCGAGGCCGAGCGGCGCGCCGAGTCGCGCCGGAATATGTCCTGAAGTTGTTCTGAAGTCGGTGGGTTGCCACCCGTTCCCCACAAATTTGGGTGAATGGTGCCGTGAGCCCCTATGGTGCGCGCCTGAGACCCACTGGTCTGTCTAGTATCCCCGCGCAGATCGATCGTCAGAAGAGATCGAAAGAAAGGTTCGCTGTTCATGGCAAGCAAGAAGGGCAAGCCCGAGAAGGCGGCCCCCAAGAAAGCCACCAACGACAAATCGAACAAGTCGGCGGGCAAAAAGAAGGCCGGCGGAGACGACGACGTCGACTCCGCCGACGAAGATCTCGAAGTCGAAGTCGAAGTCGAGATCGAAGAAGAGATTGATCCGGATATCGACGCCGAAGACATCGACCCTGACGAGCTCGACGAAGAAGAATTCGTCGCCGAGGCTGACGAGTTCGACGATGACGCCGAATTCGAAGACGACGCCGAAGAAGAAGTCACGACCGTTGCCCGTCGCGCCGCGGAAGACGAAGACGACGAAGACCTCACGACGCCCGACGACGTCGAAGCCGATCTCGACACGATTCTGAAGGATCGTCTCGTCGCGGCCGAAGACCAACCCGAAGAGGACGACGAGGAACAAGAAGTCGACGAGCGTTCCGTTGATGGCGACGCCCTTCAGCCTCGTCGGGCCGACGAAGAGATGTGCACGTCGTGTTTCCTTCTTGTGCGCCGTGCTGCGCCGAATTGCCCGGTCGGCGACGACGACTGTCCGATTTTCGCCCGCTGATCACACGACTCCGAAACACCCTCGACGGCACGACATCATGGATTCCGACCCCGTGGCCCTCGCCCGCGCAATCGAGCGGCACCTGCGCAATTCACATGCCATCGGGAAGCTCATTGTCGACGGGGTGTGGACACGCCTCGTGGGTGGTGGCTCGCCGACACGTCGGGGGGGAGACGCACCCGCTGCAACGCCGCCTGATGCCGGTTCAACCGTCAAGGCACCCGTCACGGGCCTCCCACTCGCCGAGGCCGAGTGGGCACTTCTCAGTTCCGGGGACGTCGTGAACAAGATCGACGAGTGCGACGATGCGACCGTTCGTGCAATCGGCGACTTCGAAGAGTCGCACAGGCGCCGTCGTCTCGTGATCGAAGCAGTTCGTCGAAGGCTCGGATCATGAGCCCCGACGTGACCGATGATGTCGCGCGTGTCGCGTCGTGCATCACTGGATACCGCGCCAACCGAGCAGGACAGCGGGGGATCGATACCTACGCCTGGCTCGTCGATCTCCTCGGCGCACGGCCCGACTCACACAGCGTGGTGGTCACGGTTGGTGGCGCCACCGGCGTGGTGACCACGTCGAGCGGGTCAGCGGTACTTCACAGCCTCGATGGCCCGGCGGACGACGCGTCAATCGTCATTGACCATGCGAGAACGCTGAACCCCGGCGTGACCGTCCGCGGCCTTGCGCTACCGGGCGATCGACACACGAAGAACCTCTTCGAAGAAGCGCGCATGCCGGCACAGTTGCTGGTGCACTGAACACCGAAGCCCGGTGCGCACGAAAGTGACTCAGCGACCCTTCCAGTTGGGAGCGCGCTTTTCGATGAAGGCGGTCAGACCCTCTTTGGTGTCCTCGGATGACATCACACCGGCAAATTCGGCATTGGTCATCTTGATGAGATTGGCGTCATTTTCGTAGGCCGCCGCCAGAACAACCTTGCGGCTGGCCCACACGGCGAGCGGTGCCGCGGCGCAGATTTTCTCGGCAAGCGACAGCGCAGTCGGCATCACCTGATCCGGTGCCACGCAGTGGTTGACGAGGCCGAGTTCGTAGGCACGCTGTGCGGGTAGCGGTTCGCCGGTCAGGATGATCTCCATCGCAGCGGACTGGCCAATCGCGCGGGGCAACCGAAAAAGACCGCCCGCCCCTGCGATGAGGTTGCGCTTCACTTCGGCAAGACCGAAGGCCGAACGAGTCGAGGCAACCACCAAATCGCACGACAACACGATCTCGCAGCCTCCGGCGGTGGCGAGACCATCGACCGCGACGATGACAGGCTTGCGGCGGTCACGGTACGTGAGACCGGCGAAGCCACCACGCTGGGTGTTCAACGCCGCGGCGTTGCCAGAGTTGATGGCCTTCAGGTCGGCACCCGCACAGAAGACGGGCTTTTCCTGGCCCGCGGTATTCGCGGTGAGAATCGACACCCACACCTCATCGTCGGCTTCGATCTGGTCGATCGCCGACTCGACACCGCTCGCGACGTCTCCGTTGACGGCGTTGCGGGCTTCCGGACGGTTCAGCGTGATGATTCCCACGCGGCCGCGCTTTTCGTACTGGACGATGTCAGACATTTTCTGTGCTCGCTTCCTTCTTGCGCTCGGGACGGTTGGAGGGCCTGCCACCTCGCTTGTCGGGCGACTTCTTGTCGACGGGACGCGTGGGGCGCAACGGTCGGGGCATGGCAGCACCGGGAGCCACCGTGACGCCGAACTTTGCTGCAACCTGTGGCATCGCCGGAGCGAGACGGGTCACGCAGGCCAGAAGCTCGGGTGCAACGGCTGCCGGCACGCCCGGTGCCGACAACTGTGCGCGAACCGGGCTGAATGCAGCCGCCTCGAGCATCGCGATCCAACGGTCTGCGGGGGCGTCGACTTCGAGCGCTGCGGACGCCGCTGCCGCGAGGCGCCCCGCAAGCTCGGCGGGAAAACGTGCGCCGGCCTTTGGTGGTTGGGACGACAGCTTGAGGGCGCGCACGACACGACCGACTCCAAGAGCGGCATCGATGTCGGAGAGCCACTCGGCGTGATCCTTTTCCTGTCGCGCAGCCAAACCTTCCTTCAAGCGAGCCGCAATCGCACGAGTCGACTCGTCACGCGCAATTGCAGGATCGTCGCCCGTGGTGACGACCGAGCGAAGATCTCGCAGGTCGAGTGAGTCGAGATCGGCCACGGCTGCATCGGCACGGTCGAGCCACTCGGCGACACGAAGCTTCGGCAGCAGGTTTTCGGCCATGGTGACGAGACCATCGGCAGGAATCACTTCCTTGCCTTCGGCGGCGAGCACTTTGTTTTGCTCGACAACGGCGGCACGAACGGCGGGGATCCCACCTTGCAGAACCCGCTCGGCAATCGCACGCTGTGCTTCGGGCAACGATCCGAGTACCTCGTTGCGATGAACGCGACCGGGCTTCAGGCGCTTCGCCTTTGGACGCTGGGGCAGCTCGGGGGGCGGCGTGAATGGCCCACGACGTTTGCGTCCATCGGCTGTATCGGGCTTGTCTCCGCTTCGCTCGCCCCGCGGGGCGCGTTTGTCATCGCGACGCGGACGCTCTGCACGTGGAGCCTTGGTTTCGATCACCGGCTTGAAGGGTTTGTCGGATGCGAGGAGTTCGAGTTTGTTCGCCTTTTCGACGCGTTCTTTGCCGGCAACGACAGAGAGAATCGTGATGCCGTCGATGTCGAAGTCGGCTTCGACTTTCAACACGTCGCCGACCTTCGACCCTCCGCCGAGAACCGAACCTTCGAGGACGCCCTTCGGTTCACGTGCCCCGGCGGCCCGCCAGGTCCACGTGCCGTCCGGACGGCTGCTCGTGAGTTCGATTTCGATGCGACGCGACATAGGGACACAACGCTAACGGGTGATTGCCCCGCCGTCTCATTCCTGACGGACCAACGGGAATCACCTCCGACTAGGGTTCCCGCGTGGCCATATACGCATTGGGCGATCAGGTACCCGATATTCACCCGACGGCATTCGTGCATCCCGATGCAACCATCATCGGCAGCGTCACAATCGGTGCCGGATCCAGCATCTGGCCCGGAGCCGTGTTGCGCGGCGACGACGGCTACATCACAGTGGGTCGCGACACGTCAATCCAGGATGGAAGCGTGCTGCACACCACGCCGATGTGGCCCACGATCGTCGGAGACGAGTGCATCGTCGGCCACATCGTTCATCTCGAGGGGTGCACGGTCGAGGACCGCGCCCAAGTTTCGAACGGGGCCATCGTGTTGCATCAGGTCATCGTGCGCACCGGTTCTATCGTCGCAGCGAACGCCGTTGTTCTCAACGGTCTCGAGGTTCCTGCGGGCGCATTGGCGGTCGGCGCGCCCGCCGTCATCAAGGAAGGTCGAGCAAAGATGGATGTCGTCGCCATGGGCGTCAAGTCCTACATCGACAAAGCTGCGCGCTACCGCGCGCAGATGCGCCGCATCGACTGACGTGCTGACCCTCCTCGTGGTCGAGGTGCCCACAAGCGACGTCGAGTACGCCTCGGATTTGCTGTGGTCCTTCGGCGCCCAAGCCGTGGAAGAGCGCTTGATCGGCGATGTCGTCGAGTTGCGCACCGATTTCGGCGGGAGTCCTCTCGCTCGCTGGTGGGAACTCGTCGCCCTCCACCCGTCCGCCGCCGATTGGCCGACCCGCGTCGACCACGTTGACCCTGCCGTGACCGAGGGCTGGAGAGACCACGTGAGCGTCACGAATATCGGGGGCGTACGAATCGTTCCGGCTTGGTGGACAACCGATGTTTTGCCCGGTGACGTTCTCATCGAACCGGGTGGATCGTTCGGCATGGGAGACCATCCGACCACGCGGGCAACACTCGCCCTTGCCCTGGAAGCCCCCGGGTCGAGCGTTCTCGACGTGGGCTGTGGCTCGGGCGTCCTTGGTATCGCTCTTGCGATGACACGCGGCGCTCGCGTTGTCGCCATCGACATCGCTCCAGCCGCCGTCGAGGCATCAATATCGAATGCACTTCGAAACGGTGTCGATCACCTTGTGCTCGTCGAGACGGGTGACGTTCGCTCGGTTCGCGGAACCTACGACGTCGTTCTCGCGAACATTCTCGCGCCGGTGTTGTTGGACGACGCGACGGTCATCGCCTCACGGGTGGCAACTCTCGGCTCGGTGGTCCTCAGTGGCTTCACCGCGTCTCGGGTTGACGACATTGCGCGGGCGTATGCGGCGCTCGGCTTTGTCGAAGTGGCACGTCTCGAAGTTGACGGCTGGTTCGCCCTACAGATGCAGCGCATCGAGCAACGGTGAGAAGTCGAGCGCGGACACCTGCCGCAGGTAACGCCTCGACACTTCTTCGCGGAACTGTCGGCACAGGTCATCGCGGAAGAATCTTGCACCCTCCCGAATGACGTAGTTCAAGAGGAAGAAGCGGTAGGCGAGGGGGATGAACCGCACTTCCTCGGCCGACAACGGGTTGACCTCGTGGTACGCCCGAAGAAACGCAATGAACCTTGGTTCGAGCAGCGTGTGGGGTGAATAGGTAAACGTTGTTCGATCGCCCGTGCTGCTGCTCACTCGGGACAAGAAGTAGAAGTCGAAAACGCGCGACTCGAGGCGGAACCAGTCGTAGTCCCATCGGCTGAAGAGCCTGAACGATCCTGCGTCGTCGGAATTGTTGAACACCACCGAAAAGTTGCCGAGATTCCAGTCGATGAGAACCGGTATTCGCGACCACTCGTCATAGTGGCAGGCTTCGAATTGCAGGAGCAGCTGGTGCGTGTCGCGGTGAAGCACCCCGATGTCCTCGGGATTCAGGTTGAAATTGCGTGACGCGAATGGGCTTTCGAGAAGATCGAGAAGGTGGATGAGGTCGCCCTTCACCGAGTTCGAGGTAGGGGGCAGGTGCGGCGCCATCGGCTGACACGCGGCGTGAAACTCGGCCATTTCACGACCCAGATTCTCGACCTGTGAAGGCGACAGCACGCGCGGCAACGACTCTGCGCGCGGTACATCCTCGTAGAACACGGCCCAGATCGACCCGTCGTACCAGGTGAACGGTCGACCATCGCGCTCCAACACGTTGGCGAGAAATGGCGCCCAACGCTTTGTTTCTGGATTCGTCGCGAGCATCCGCGCACAACGGTGAAGCCGGTCGTGGTCCTCTGCGAAAAGAAAATACGAACCGTACGACGACACCTTGCACACGACGGAGCCGCCGCCCCCAAGAACGACGCGATACACCCGATTGGTCGAGACATTCGCGGAGATTTCGTGCACCTCGACGATGGGGCGCGAGTCACCAAGGTCGGCCCACGCGGCGCGGACAACGTCGAGCGGGGAGCTGTCCACGGATCAATTATTCACGCTGCGCCACCGCAACGCGAGGCAGTCGGCTCGTCAGCTTGCGGCGCGACTGCGCACGCCGATCGGCGCAATGAGGTGAAAGCCAGCCGCATGGCGTTCCTCTTCCGATTCGCCACCCCAAAACCCGTACTCATGGTTTTCTCGCGCAAAGTCGCGACAGGCGTCGAGAACGGTGCAACCCATGCACACCATCCGTGCCTGCTCTTCTCGCCGCTCTCGGGCCTGGGGCCTCTCGGCGGCTGGCGGAAAGAAGATGGTGGTCAAACCGCGACACGCACCGTCGTTCATCCACGACTCGACACTGAACTCGCGCCTCGCATACGACTCGACGACAGCCATGCACCCCTCCGCCCGGAACCAAACCGTCTGACTTGTTGCTGGAAGGAATTTAACGAGATCTGATTTCCAAGTCAATTACCCCATGCAAGTACGTACGGCCGACCCGAAAACATCGATGTCGTCAAGTGATGTGTCCCAGGAGGTCATCCAACGAACCCGATGCGTGGCAGGGTCCCAGGGCCAAAAGAAGCTGGTCTCTCGCAGTCGGTCGGCCACGTCGTCAGGCACGACGGGGTAGAGGCTGTTGACCGCGGGGGGAGTGGTGAGCGCAAGTGACTCGATGTCGCTGACCGCGTCGTACAGGGCTCGCGCACCTGCGTTCGCCAGGGCCCCAAGATCGACCCAAAGATCATCGTCGAGCAGGGCACGGAATTGCGCCGCGACGAATCGCGCCTTCGACGGCAGTTGGGTGGTCGCCTTGCGCGCCCACGGTGCGTAGCGCACACCCCGCTCGACAACCGGATTGCCGGACTGGGGGAAATACACCATCGCCTCGCCGTAAACGATGCCATTCTTCGTTCCACCGAAGGTCAGGGCATCAACCCCTGCATCGGATGTGAAGGAACGAAGATTGCCGACTCCACCGAGCGCCGCGGTGGCATTGGCGATACGCGCACCGTCCATGTGCACGACCATTCCGTGACGATGCGCCGCCTCGCAGACGGCCCTGATTTCCTCGGGCGAATAAAGCGTTCCCAACTCGGTGGGCTGAGTGATCGAGACGATGCGGGGCTGGGCGTGGTGTTGCGATCCAAGCCAGTGTGCAGCGCTATCGATGTCTGCGGCCGTCAACTTGCCGTCTGCACTGGGACGAGCGAGAAGTTTGAGCCCGGCGCGCTCGGGTGCAGCGGTTTCGTCGACGTGGATGTGAGACCACTCCGTGCACACGACACAATCGCCCGGCCCTGCGAGCGACGACAACATCGCAACGTTGCCTCCGGTTCCGCCGAACACGAAGAAGGTCTTGGTTCCCGCGCCGAAAAGTCGTTCGAAGCTCGAATAGACCTCGAGCGAGATCGGGTCGTCGCCGTAGGCAAGTGCATGGCCGGCGTTCGCCTGAACGAGCGCATCGAGAACCTTGGGGTGTGCGCCAGCAAAGTTGTCACTGGCGAAGGATCGTTCACGTCGTGCCACACGTGCATTCTCACACGCACGACCTCAAAGAGCGCATAATTACGTCATGACGAAATCCAGCCGTGGGGCACGACAGCCGGCACTCGAGGGGATCGGCGACGACAAGCCGCGCTGTCGATGGTGTCGACGCACGATCGCCCCAACGACCGGGCCCGGTCGGCCGCGCGAGTTCTGTTCACAGGCGTGTAGACAATGGGACTGGGTCGCTCGTCAGCGTGCACGAGATCTGAAGCTGTCGGAGGACCAACTCGTGTTGACGAGATCCGAACTGAACGATCTGCACGACGCGCTCTACGTTCTGGCCTGCGCCGTACAAGACGTGCGCCGGGATCTCGAGGCCAATGCCAGGCCCACGGCACGCGAGCTTGGCGACATGTTGCGATGGATCCTCGACTGTGCCGACCCCCTCGACACCATTCGTCTGCGCCCATAATATATCTTATGTAAAATATGTATTTCCTTTGAAACAAAGGGCTTTCCATGCCCTGAGGGCGAACTACTCTGCCGGCGTGGCTCCCCATGGTTCGTCTCCCGATGCGGTCGTTGATGCCTTGCGAGAGCTGCGGGTCGGCGACATCGATTGGCGGGCCGGGCGCGCGTTCAGCCTGACGTATCTGGCAACACCCGAGGCCCTCGAGTTGTCCGAGCGCGCCTATGCGATGTTCGCGGGAGAAAACGCGCTCAACGTCGCCGCGTTTCCCAGCCTGCGTCGGATGCAGGCCGATGTGCTCGGGTTTGTCGCCGAGCTGTTCCGGGCGCCGACCGGCTGGGCCGGCTTTCTGACTTCAGGAGGTACGGAGAGCCTCTTGATGGTCTCGTACGCCGCTCGGCGGCGCCGGGCCGATGTTCCCCGCCCGAACATCGTTCTGCCGACTTCTGCCCACGCCGCCTTCGAGAAGGCATGTGTCTACTTCGGCATCGAAAGCCGTCGTGTGCCTGTACGCGACGACTGGCGTGCCGACGTGGCGGCAATGGCTGCTGCAGTCGACGAGGACACGATTCTCCTCGTTGGGTCTGCACCGCAGTACCCGCAGGGCGTGGTTGATCCGATCGCAGAGTTGGGTGACCTCGCAGCAAGGCGCGGCATCCCCCTGCACGTCGACTCGTGTATCGGAGGGATGGTGCTCCCCTTCATCGAGCCATTCGGGTCGGGTGATCACCCGTTTGACTTCTCCGTTCCGGGCGTGACCTCGATTTCGGTCGATCTGCACAAGTATGGGTATGCGGCCAAGGGTTCCGGCGTCATCGTGTACCGCTCGCGCGAACTGCGCGATCACCAGACCTTCGTCACCGACAATTGGCTCGGAGGGCTGTACGGAAGTTCCGGTGTTCTCGGCACCAAGAGTGGCGGGCCGATTGCGTCGTCGTGGGCGATGATTCGCCACTTTGGCCGCGAGGGTTACGCCGACCTGGCCCGTCGCACCCGCGCCACCACTCTCCTCCTCGCCGAGGCCATTTCGTCGATCGATCCCCTTTTCGTCATGACGAAACCCGATTCCACATTGATCTGTTTTGGTTCGGGCGACGATTCGGTACCCGCCAACGCGGTCGCCGACGCGCTCCGCGCCCGCGGATGGTGGGTCGACCGTCAGGGCCCGCCCCCGACACTTCACATGACCGTGAGCGCACACCACGAACGCGTCGCAGCCGACTTCATCGAGGCGCTTCGCTCGAGCGTCACAGACGTACGGTCGAAGGCCACCGGGCCGGGATCAACCGTCGGCTACGGAACCGTCGAGTAAGAATTGCCCATGCGTTTCGGCATCTTTCTCCCACCAATGCACCGAACGGGGATCAACCCGACTCTTCTCCTCCACCGCGATCTGGAACTCATCGAGTGGCTCGACAAGTTGGGCTACGACGAGGCATGGATCGGCGAACACCACAGCGCAGGCTCGGAGTTGATTGCGTCACCCGAAGTGTTCATCGCGGCCGCGGCTCAGCGCACGTCACACATCAAGCTCGGTACCGGCGTCAACTCTCTTCCCTACCACCACCCGCTCATTCTCGCCGACCGCATTGTGATGCTCGACCATCTGACCCGTGGGCGCATGATGTTCGGTGCGGGTCCGGGACAGCTCACGAGCGACGCCGCGATGCTGGGCATTCCACCACAACTGCAACGTCCACGAATGGAAGAGGCGTTCGATGTCATCATGCGGCTCTTCCGTGGCGAGACCGTCACGAAACACACCGATTGGTTCGTCTGCGAAGAAGCCGTGCTGCAGATGAAGCCGTACTCGTGTTTTCCGATCGCCGTCGCGTCGTCGATCTCGCCGTCAGGTTCGAAACTCGCCGGTCGCTACGGCACCGGACTCTTGTCGATTGCCGCCACCGAACCTGCCGCGTTCCAGGTGCTCGACTACAACTTCAACGTCTGGCAGGAAGAAGCTGCCCTCCACGGAAACATTGCCGACCGTTCACAGTGGCGTCTCATGGGTCCAATGCACATCGCCGAGACGCTCGAGCAGGCAAAAGAGAACTGCCGCTACGGATTGCAGTGGATCTTCAACTATCTCTCGCACATCATCCCCGTCGGCGACCCCAACGACGCCCCGCCCACCGATTACGACGACTTCGTCGACTTCGCGAACGAGTCGGGTCGCATGGTCATCGGGACCCCCGACATGGCCATCGCCCAACTTGAGCGTCTGCGCGAAAAGACCGGCGGCTTCGGCGCGTATCTGTTCCTCGGCGCCGACCTTGCCGACTGGGCCCCAACAAAGCGCAGCTACGAGCTCTTTGCCGAGTACGTCATGCCCCACTTCCAGGGTCAGCTCACCCCGCCCCAGTCCAGCTACGACCGCATCGTCGCGGCTGGGTCGCGCTGGGTCGACTCGACACTTGGTGCCCAACTCACCGCAATTGCCGCCTACGAGGAAGAGAGATCCGCCCGGATCTGATGTAAGTTTCGGGTACAACTGAAATTCCCGCACGGGAGAGAGCCGGTTCGCCGGCCGCCGAAGGAGCAACCGCCCCGGAACCTCTCAGGCACAACGGACCGACGGGACTCACACGCTGGAAAGCGGAGAGGCAACTCTCCCACCGACGGGGAAAGCGACTCCGGTCGCGAAGCTCTCAGGTCCACCGACAGCGGGGGCGCACATCAACGATCCGTCAGGAGAAATCGTGCGTCTGTCACCCTCACATTTCGGTGAAGAAAACTTCGAACATCGCCACATGGGCGCCGACCCAACGGACCTCGCGACAATGCTCGCGACCGTCGGAGCCGTCGACCTCGACGACCTTGCGCGCCAGACGGTGCCGGACGTCATCGCACTGACCGAAGGGTTGTCGATCGAAGATGGTCTGTCGGAGCAGGCGGCTTTGCGCGCCCTGCGCGAGATCGCATCGAAGAACGAGGTGGGCCGTAGCGCAATCGGGATGGGCTACTACGGCACAATCACGCCTGCGGTCATCCAACGCAACGTGCTCGAGAACCCTGCCTGGTACACCGCGTACACCCCGTACCAGCCGGAGATTTCCCAAGGACGCCTCGAGGCCCTCCTCAACTATCAGACCATGGTCGCCGAACTCACGGGATTCGATGTCGCGAACGCGTCATTGCTCGATGAAGCCACCGCGGCAGCCGAGGCGATGACGATGGCTCACCGCGCATCTTCGGTCGACTCGGACACCTTCTTCGTCGTCGAAGATACGTTGCCCCAGACGCTCGCAGTGCTGCGCACACGCGCCGAACCCCTGGGCATCGAGATCCACGTCGGACCGGCCTCCGACATCGCGGCGACCAAGCCCTTTGGCGTGCTTGTTTCCGTACCTGGGTTGTCGGGCGCGGTGCCATCCGCGGAATCGATGCGCAGAATCGCCGACGACGCACATGCCGTCGGCGCTCTCGTCATTGCGGCCGCCGACCTTCTCGCGTTGTGCCTCATCACACCGCCGGGCCATCTCGGCTTCGACGCAGCCATCGGCACATCGCAGCGCTTCGGGGTTCCGATGGGCATGGGTGGACCGCATGCCGCGTTTCTCGCCATTCGCGAACAGCATGTTCGCTCGCTTCCCGGTCGGCTGGTGGGCGTCAGCGTCGACACGGCCGGTCGACCCGCGCTGCGTCTCGCTCTCCAGACGCGCGAACAACACATCCGCCGAGAAAAGGCCACCTCGAACATCTGCACCGCCCAGGTACTGCTGGCCAACATGGCGGGGCTCTACGCCGCCTGGCACGGTCGCGAAGGGTTGGTCGAAATCGCCTCCCGTGTTCACGCGTACACCACGATCCTCGCCGAGGCGCTCACTTCTGCCGGGCACCACGTATTGAACGAGACCTGGTTCGACACGCTGACGGTCGAGCCGAAGGGCGACGCCGACGTCATCCTCCGTATCGCCCGCAACGAGGGCTGGTTCCTTCGACACACGTCGGCCGACACCGTCGGCATCGCGATCGACGAGACCATGACCCGTGACGACATTCGCACCATCGCCGGCTTCTTCGGTTGTGCGGACCTCGTCGACAAGCTGTGGGTCGACGCACACGAAAGCCCCCTCGACTCGCTGCGCAGCGACGCGTTTCTCGACCATCACGTCTTCCGCGCACACCGCACCGAACACGAAATGCTGCGCTATCTGCGTGGGCTTGCCGACAAGGACCTGGCGCTCGACCGCACGATGATCCCGCTCGGTTCGTGCACGATGAAACTGAACGCCACCTCCGAGATGATCCCTGTCACGTGGCCCGAGTTCGCCTCACTGCACCCCTTCGCGCCGGAGGAAACACGCGCGGGATCCCTCGAGATGATTTCTCAGCTCGAAGATTGGCTCTGCGAGGCAACGGGCTACGACGCCATCAGCCTTCAGCCCAATGCCGGCAGCCAGGGCGAGTTTGCCGGTCTGCTTGCCATCCGCGCCTACCACCTCTCGCGAGGAGACACAGCGCGCGATGTGTGCCTCATCCCCTCGTCGGCCCATGGCACGAATGCGGCAAGCGCCGTCATGGCAGGAATGAAGGTTGCCGTCGTGAAGTGCGACGACGAGGGCAACGTCGACGTGGAAGACCTGCGGCGCAACATCGAACTCGCGGGCGATCGCCTCGCAGCATTGATGATCACTTACCCGTCGACCCACGGCGTGTATGAAACGGCCGTCGTCGAGATCTGCGGCATGGTCCACGACGCCGGTGGCCAGGTCTACGTTGACGGAGCAAACCTGAACGCGCTTGTTGGTCTCGCCAAGCCCGGCAAGTTCGGAGCCGACGTGAGCCACCTGAATCTCCACAAGACGTTCTGTATCCCGCACGGAGGCGGGGGCCCGGGCGTCGGCCCGGTTGCGGTGCGCCAACATCTCGCGGCATTTCTTCCGGCCGTCATCGACTTCAACACTCCCCAACCCGACGAATCCCATCCCGTCGGACCCGTGTCGGCCGCACCGCACGGGTCTGCGGGCATTCTTCCCATCCCGTGGATGTACATCGCGATGATGGGCGGAGGCGGTCTTCGCCGTGCAACGCAGCGTGCGATCCTGAACGCCAACTACATCGCGGCCCGACTCGGTGACGCATTCCCCGTGCTGTACCGCGGCAACAACGGTCGTGTCGCCCACGAATGCATCCTCGACCTCCGACCGCTCGCCAAGTCAACCGGCGTCACGATCGACGACGTTGCTAAGCGACTCATCGACCATGGCTTCCACGCACCAACCGTCAGCTTTCCGGTCGCCGGAACCTTGATGGTCGAGCCCACCGAAAGCGAGGAAAAGGCCGAACTCGATCGATTCGTCGATGCAATGCTGGCGATTCGTGCCGAGATCGCCGATGTCGAGGACGGTCGCACCACGATCGAGAACTCACCGCTTCGTCACGCTCCCCACACGGTCAGCGACACGGTCGGCGAATGGACCCGTTCGTACGACCGCACAACCGGGCTCTACCCCTCGTCGCGGACGATTGGTCGGTCGTACTACCCGCCCGTGTCCCGTATCGATGCCGCCGCAGGAGATCGCAACCTCGTGTGCTCGTGCGTGCCGCTCGAGGAATACGCTGTCGCGCATGGCGGATCCTGAGGACACAACGTCGAACCCGTTCGCCGGACTCGAAGACATCGTCGCGCTGCTCCTTGCCATCAACCCGGTCGAACTTGCGACCAAGGTCATCACCGAAGGCGGAAAGACCCTCGATCAAGGACGGCGGTCGATCGAGCTCTTGTTACAGACGCTCGAGAACACGGCCGAGACGATGAAGAATCTCAATGCTGCGGCCACTCGCATCAATTCGCTGCTGGACGACATCGAAGGACCATTGCGAGCCGTCATGCCCCAGGTCGGCTTCGCGCTGCAGACAATGGCCGCAATGGGCAACTTGATGGGCATCAAGCCCCAGAAGCCTGCTTCCTGACGAACGGCAACTTCACAACCCGGCCCGCGATGGCGGACCCACGCACGTCGAGGTCGACGGTGTCACCCTCGGCAAGTGAAGGGGGCAGAAACGCAAGCGCGATGCCGTGACCGAGAACCGGCGAGAAATTGCCGCTTGTCACCACACCGTCTCCTGCCGCAGAGTGCACGATGCTCCCCTCTCGAGCCGGGCGGCGGCCTTCGGTTGCGATACCCCTGAGGATCCGCGAGACACCGCGTTCGCGCTCGGCATTGAGAGCATCGCGGCCCTGAAAATTCGGCTTGTTCCAGCCGACCACCCAATTCAAATTGGCCTGAAGCGGTGTGATGCCCTCGCCCAATTCGTGACCGTGGAGCGGGAGTCCCGCTTCGAGGCGCAGCGTGTCGCGTGCGCCGAGTCCGGCAGGCAGCACACCGACATCTCCGAGTGCCCTCCATACTGTTGCAGCAGCGTCGTTCGGCACGGCGATTTCCACGCCGTCTTCTCCGGTGTAACCCGTTCCCGCAACGACGCACTCCGCGCCACAGACATCGACACGCTCGACACGGAACCTGCCGACGCCTGCCGCCCGGGCCGACACCCGCGAGACAAAGTCGCGCGCTTTGGGACCCTGGACTGCAATGACGGTTCGGGTGGAGGTCGTGTCGTGTCCCCCGAGGTACCGCAAGGCGCGCTCGGTGTTCGAAGCGTTCGGCATCACGTCGAACACGTCGTCATCGACCCACCACACGATGATGTCATCGACAACCGATGCATCAACCGGGTCGAGAAGGTGCGTGTATTGGGCGCGACCAACCGAAATCTTCGACAGGTCGTTCGTCAGCACTTCTTGGAGGCGGGGAAATGAGTCCGGGCCCTCGACGCGTACGGTTCCCAGATGCGACACGTCGAACATGACCGCCGACTCGCGACAGGCCATGTGTTCGACGATCGTCCCCGACGGGTACGAGACAGGCATGTCCCAACCGCCGAACGGCACCATCTTGGCACCAAGTTGAAGATGAATGGAATGAAGTGCGGTGGTGCGCAGCGACATCACATGCCGGCAGCGCGACGTTGATCCGCGTCGGCCTGAACTCGATGACCGACCGTGACGATGCTGGCGTCGACATCGTCTTTGACTCCGGCGAGCGGCAGAACGTTCAAAACACCTTGTCCGTTTCGCAGAACGTCGATCAATTCGTCGCCGTCGCACAGCACGACCGAAGAACCGCTGATGACAATGTGCGCCGACACCACGTCGGAGCGGAGATGTTCACGCATGTAGCGGAAAACCTCGCGAACTGATTCGAGCTTGATACCCGCATCGAGAAGGTTCTTCACGACCTTCAACTCGAGAAGGTCGCCGTACGAATAGGCGCGACGCGATCCACTGCCCGACGCCGGCGACAAAGTCGGGGCCACCAAGTTGGTGCGCGCCCAGTAGTCAAGTTGACGGTACGAGATACCGACGATTTGCGCGGCCTTCGTGCCGCTGAACCCCTCACCCATGAGGGACAGTCTACGAGGTCGGATCGGAGAAGTCTTCGGGCGAGATGGTGTCGAGAAAGTCCCTGAATTCATCGACCACCGACTCCTCTTCCTCGGCCGGTGCGTCATCGCTGACCTCGCGGCCAACTTCGTTGAGAAGTTCGGCAGAAGCGAAAACCGCCGCTCCGGCCCTCAGCGCCAGCGCGATTGCATCGGACGGGCGTGCCGACACGGTGGACTCCCCGTTCGGCCCGCTCAACACGATGTCGGCGAAATAGGTCTCGTTACGGATTTCCGTGACGACCACCCGATCGAGCCGACTGCCCGCGGATTCGAGAAGAAGCAGCGTGAGGTCGTGTGTCAAGGGACGCGGTGGCGTCGTGCCTTCGAGGGCCGTATGGATGGCGCTCGCTTCGGGACCACCGATGTAGATGGTCACGACGCGACGGCGGCCGCCGGACTCGCGTAGGACGAGAATCGGCTGGTTGCTCGGCAGCTCGAGACGCAGGCCGACGATTTCGACGCGCGCCACATCATCCATGACGTCGAGGCTACTTACTGACGGGGCTCGAGGAATTGGCCGACGGCCTGTTGCACGAGAACGCGACGGAGGTCACCGGCCAAACCGACAAGTGACGCCAGCATCTCGGCTGATTGCGACTTGGCCTCGGGATTCTTTTGCCGCAGGAGGGGCATCAAGCGTTGCTCGAACAGCGCCGCCTCTTTCTCGGCTGCCAAACGCCAGGACTTCAAGTGACGGATGTCGATTCCGAGGTCGAGAAACCCCTTGGCCAGAACGCCAATTTCCCGAGCAGCAGCCTCGTAGAAGATGTCACCACCCACCTGTCGGGCCGAAATCAGCCCGAACTGCTCGAGCATCCGCACCTCTGGGTCGGTCAAGCCGCTCAATTCAATGAGATCTTCGCGCGAGACGGGTCCACCCTGCGGAGCTGCCGCAGCGACAACCGTGGGCGCCGGAGTCGTTGGCTTTGGTACTGCTCGGCGCGCGGCAGGATGCAGCCGTTCGGATTCCGCCAGCACGACAGGATCGATCTCGATTTCGATGCTTTCATCGATTCCCTGGTCGCCGACGGCCGGTGGATTGAGTTTGTGAATTCGGGCCAACTCACGACTGACATCACCGACGGTCTGGTTGCGCAGAGCGGGCGGCAAGTTCGTCGGTGACGTGGGATCACGCGGAATCGCGCCCGACTCGTCGAGACGGTCACGGATGACGCGCAGTGGCAGGTAGTTCGTCTCCTGTTCGCGCAGGATGTAGCGCAGACGCTCGATCTCGGCGTCGGTGAACTTGCGGTAGCCAGAGGGCGTCCGTTCGGGCTCGATCAAACCCTGACTTTCGAGAAAACGGATCTTCGAGATCGTGACGTTCGGAAATTCCTCGAGAAGAAGGCCGAGAACCTCACCAATGCTCTTGTAACCACGTTCGGTCATCATCACTCCGACCGATCGAAGAAGACGAGGCGAAACTTGCCGATCTGCACCTCGTCCCCGTGGTACAGCCTGGTTTCATCGGTGCGTTGCTGGTTGACGTAGGTGCCGTTCAACGAACCGACATCACGCACCACATAGGCGCCTTCGCTGAGCACCACCTGCGCGTGACGACGCGACACCGTGATGTCGTCGAGAACGATGTCGGAATTCGGATGTCGACCGATGTTGGTCGTCCCCAACCCGAGGGGGAAACGGTCGCCGTACTGCTCGCCCGTCCGCGACACGAGAACCGCGCCGCCGATCGGCAGCTCGGACGTCCGAAAAATGACGTCATCTGAATGGCCAGCCGAATCCTGGAGTGCATCGACGCGTGTCAGGGTGATGGTGCGGTCGGTCGCACTGTCCAACACGGCTCCGCAGACGCTGCAGAACGCCGCCTGAGGCGGGTTTCTGTGCGCGCAGCGGTTGCAGTAGACGTACGACACGCGTTCTACGCCCCCGTCAGGTTGCCGTAAGCGGCGGCATCGAGAAGGTCGCCCAGTTCGGATTCGTCGGCCATCGTGATCTCGCAGATCCACCCCTCACCGTACGGGTCGGTGTTCACGAGTTCCGGTTGCGTGCCCAATGCCTCGTTGACCGCCGTGACCGTTCCCGAGACCGGCGCGTAGATGTCGGACACCGACTTCGTACTCTCGACCTCGGAGAACGATTGACCCTTGGCCACCGAGACACCGACGGACGGAACCTGGACGAAGACGACGTCACCGAGGGCGTCTTGCGCGTAGTCGGTGATGCCGATCCTCACCGAGGCGCCGTTGCGGCGCACCCATTCGTGGTCAGCGCTGTAGGACAGATCGGACGGGACATTCATGGCTCATACCGTAGTTCGGCGCTGCCGACCGGCACGCAAATGCTCGCGAACTTTCGGCACGTACTGCACCGCCGTGACGTAACTCAGCACCAAACCGGGCACGACGAGGACCCAGCCGACGAGACGAAACAGCGGCTCGAGCGCGATTCCCGAATTTGACAGGGTGAGGGCCGGCACGGCGAACATCAAGATGAACGTCGCCCATTTGCCGAGGTACGTCACCGCGAACCTCTCCATTCCGAAAGCCGTAGCGACAACCATCATCAACCCGACGCCGACCTCGCGGGCAAGAATCAACACCGCCACCACGACATTCACCGCGCCGTCGATACCGAGTGCCGACAATCCGACGATGAAGAGAACGCGGTCGACCGTCGGATCGAAGACCGCACCGAACGGTGACGTCTGGTTGAACCGACGAGCAACCCAGCCATCGACCCAATCGGTCGCCCCGAGGCACCCGATGATGAGCCCGGCAGCAAGTCGAGAGTCACGCCCGAAAAGGACCCACAGGAAGACCGGGAGACACCCCAACCTGACCAACGTGATGGCATTCGGAACCGTCAACAGGCTGCGGCGCGAGAACAGGTCCGACACGCGGCTCACCATAGACGCACCCATGCCAGCCATGGGCGGACCAAGTGAATGGTTAATCTCGCCCCATGGGGGGAACGAAGGCAGCAGACGCATTTGCGGGATTCGACCTGGGAGGCACGGTGGCTCTGATCACCGGTGGAGCCTCGGGTTTGGGGGCCCAAACCGCGGAACTATTGACGAACCGAGGGGCCAGGGTGGCCATTGCCGACATCAACATCGACGCCGCCACGGAACTCGCGCGCCGGCTCGACGGTATCGCCGTCACCTGTGACGTCACCGACTCGACTCAGGTGCGTCATGCCGTCAACGAGACCGTCACGGCCTTCGGCAAGCTCGACGTGATGGTGAACAACGCGGGCATCGCGCCTCCACCCGACAACGATCGCTTTCAGCGGATGGTCAACAACCAGATGGCCCGCCTCGACCCGTCGATCGAAGCCGAACCGCTCGACATCCTGGTCAATCTCTCCGATCCCGTCTGGGACCGGATGATCCGCACGCACCTCTACGGCGTCTTCTACGGCACGCGCGAGGCACTCGTACACATGACGCCCCGACGCACGGGGTCGATCATCAACATCTCGTCGATTCTCGGTCTTCGCCCCTCGGCTTCCGCTCCGCACTATTCGGTCGCAAAGGCGGGCATCATTGCGCTCACCAAGGCATCATCCGCCGAGGTCTCTCAGTTCGGTGTGCGCATCAATGCCGTGTGCCCCGGCTACACCGATACTCCCCTGCTCGGTCAGTACTCCGAAATGATGCGTTCGGTGATCATCTCGCAGATCGGAATGGGCCGCATGGGCACCGCAGACGAAATCGCCGAGGTCATTGCATTTCTCGCCTCACCCGCCGGGTCGTACTGTACGGGTGAAGTGTTCAGCGCTTCAGGGGGCTATCTCTCGTGACGACGATCTTCACGCGCATCATCAAGGGCGAACTGCCCGGCACCTTTGTTCACCGCGACGACGACGTCGTCGTCTTCATGACGATCAATCCCATATCACCCGGCCATGCGCTCGTCGTACCGGTCGCCGAGGTGGACCAGTGGACGGATCTCGACGCGAAGACCCGTGCGAGGCTCTTCGAAGTTGCACACAGGGTCGGCGAGGCACAAAAAAAGGCGTTCTTCTGCAACCGAATCGCGTTGATCATCGCCGGCTTCGAGGTTCCGCACTGTCACCTCCACGTGATACCGGCCAACGACATGGGCGACGTTTCCTTCGCCAACGCGGCAGCCCACGCCGACCCGGACGAACTTCGTCGCCTCGCCGAGGCCATCAAGTCGAAACTCAAATAACCACGAGCTAGTCGAAGAGGCTGTCTGGCAATTGGCCCGTAACGGGTTCGACGTTTGTCGGGTCGTTGTTGCGAACCGAGTTCACCTTCGTCGACACCTCGAACGCGTCGAGAATCCCGTCCCCGAGTGACGACAACACGGCGACGGCCTCGGCGACATCGCCCTCGAGCCAGGCGCCGAGCGAGTCCCCGGCGAGGACTGCGGGCATGCGGTCGTGAATTTCGGCGAGATGGGAATTTGCTGCCACCGTGATGACGCATGCCCTCGGATGGCCTCCGCTTGTCTCGTCACCCTCATCCCACAGTCCCGCCACCGCGAGCGGATCACCATCGCGACGCGAGATGAAGTACGGAATCTTCCGCTTGGCTTCCTTCGTCGTCAACCATTCGTAGTAGCCCGTCATCGGCACTACGCAACGATGCCCAGGAACCAAACCCCGAAAAGACGGCTTCTCCGTCACCGATTCGGCGCGCGCGTTGATGAGCGGCGTCGGCGACGCTCGTCGCCATGCCGGCATCAGTCCCCAGACGAACGTGTCGATTCGTCGATGGCCTTCGACATCACGAATCCCCGCGATGCGGGTGGTCGGTGCAACGTTCCAGCTTGGACGCAGGTCGACCCCGCCCACCTCGGCATCGAACACCGTCGCAAGGGTCGACACTGGTGTCGAAGCGACAAACCGACCACACATCGACACCAAGTGTAAGACTGACCCCCGTGCGCATCGACCTGTTGGTGAACCAGTCGTTGGCCCCCGCGATCGAAGTTCTCCACTGCGCCGAACGGGCCGAGGCCATGGGCTTCGACTCCGTATTCCTCTTCGACCATCTCGCCACCATGCAGCCCGACGTCTCCGAGGGCGAGATGCTCGATCCCCACGTTCTCCTCGGAGCACTCGCTCTTCGCACGTCACGCGTGAACCTCGGCGTGCTCGTCAACAACGTGTCCCTGCGTCGACCGGAGGTCATCGCCGGTGCAACCGCATCGCTTGACATCGTCTCGAACGGTCGCGCCGTCCTCGGCCTCGGCGCTGGAGCAGCACCGAACACCTACTTTGCCGCCGAGTTCGATGCCCTCGGTATTCCCATCCCCACGCCGATGGAACGGCGGCATGAACTTCTCCTCGAGTCACTCGACAAGATCCGAGCCGTCTGGCGCGGCGAGCACGACGACGGAGTCCGGCTGCCGAAACCGATTTCGAACATCCCCACGGTCATTGGCCTCAACAGCAAGATCCTTGCGAAGAATGCTGCGGCACGCGGGTGCGGGATCAACGTGCGGGGCAACCACCCCGACCTCGAAGCAATCGTCGGTAACGCCGATGCATCTTTGGGTGAATGGGCCGCCAGTGTCTGGCTCCACTACGACCCCGACCTCTTCTACCCCGAACATCCCGTGTACCGCCGGTACGCCGACCTCGGCATCACCCGCATCATGCTCATGACCACGAAACGCGACGATCTCGTCACTCTTTGACGCGAACCACAAGTATCGGCGACTTCGCCGGGTCGAGCAGTGCAAACAGCCGCTTCATAGCGGCTCGAGAAACACTCACGCACCCACTCGTCGGCTTCGTTCGTCCCGCCCTGTCGTAGGCGTGAACGTGGATAAAGATCGCACTCCCTTTCCCAACGACAATCGGGGACGTGTTGTAGTCGGTGGTGAGCGCATACTCGTACGGACCAGCCGACGCAATGCGTGACAAATCCTCGTTCGGACTGACGCACCGCCTTCTCGCCGTCAAACGGTTGTAGAATCTGTCTGCCACGTCGGAGATCCAGCAATCACTGTTCCTCACCCGCCTGTAGGACAACGCCACTCTCGGTGAGGTTGGGACACCAAAGGCACCGTCGATGCCAAAAGATCCGATCGGCGTCGTTCCATCGCCTTCACGGCGATTCCCCTTCACACCATTTCGCCCAACCCGCGCAACAACGGGGCCGACAAGCACGCTCTCTTCCCCACCCGCAACTTCGATCAGTCGCAGGGTTGCAACGGTCGCACCGGCCGATTCGACCTCGACGACCACTTGCTGCCGCACAACAGACTCGGCGACGGCCCCGGTATTGGCAGGGACACACACCAGCAACACGAAAGCAATGAAAAACCGAATAGCCGAGCTCGCTGGATTTGAAATCCACCTATCTGGCTCACCGCGATTTGTTGCGTCCGCTTGGTTCATGTTTGCAAGGCTTCGTGAGATTTCTCATTCAAGTCGATTGAACCCGGCTCAATTCTGGCACCACTGTTGGCGCCCAATCGCGGGACCAGTTTCTCAACCTGAGGCCGGAGCCCTATTTGGAGATACCCAAACCAGCACCAGTTGCCGCATATACCGTCGAACCGACCCCAAACACCCCGTTGACGACGTTACTTCCCAGTCCGTTGGCTGTTGTGTAGTTCGTGAACGACAAACCGCCATCCGTGGAAACACTCAAACCACCACCGGTAGCGGCATACACCGTCGAAC
>CAZVPL010000002.1:0-30638 GCA_964629075.1 uncultured Bifidobacterium sp.
AGCATCACCTTGCCAAGGTGAGGGTCGCGGGTTCGAATCCCGTCGTCCGCTCCAATTCATGATGTTGAGAAGCCGCCCGTCGGGGCGGTTTCTCCGTTTTTCCACCTCTTCCGATGGCTCTTCTGATGGTCAGCGGAGCAAGTCCGGCAAAAGGTCGGGCCAACCGAGGTCAAGAGATCCTGGTCAACCCTTCTTGCCTCTTGAGTTACCCGTTGAGTTGCCCGGTGGTGTGGCGGGACCCCGTGGCGGTTGGGCGGCAGCGACGGTGGTCGTTGTTGTCGTCTCAACCACCGTCGTCGAAGTGACCGGGGCAGTCGTGGGTGACGGTGCCGTTGTCGACGAAGCAACCGGTGGTGCCAGGGTCGTCGATGGTGACGAGGGTGTCGTTGTCGACGAGGTGCTTGGCGACGGCACAGGGGCGGTCGACGGGGGTGCCGGCAGGGTGGTCGTTGGCGAGGGGGTCGGTTGTGGGCGATTGCCCGGCTTTGGCGTCGTCACGACCGGTCTTGGCGTCGTCGGTGATGGTGCGTCGGTCGTCGGGGTCGACGGGACGCTCGTGGTTGGTGCGTTCGGATCCGGAACCGTCGTCGTCGGCATTGGTGTGACTCCTCGTCGGGGCGCAGGTGGGACGATCGTCGGATTGCTCGCCGCGCTGATGTCGTTGCCAACGAGGGCCGTGAGATCGCAGCGCAGTGGTTTGCTGGGTACGAGCAGGACAGCAGTTTCCATGCGACCGTCTTCGTTTTGGGTCGTCGACGACTCGTCGAATTCGATCTCGTTTTCGACGGGCGCCTTGCTGCCGAGCGGAAGCTGACGGCAGGTGATCTTGTAGCGATCGGGTGCCGTTGAGATTGCCCACGACGCAATGAGCTCGGTTCGCTCATCTGTGGTCTCCCACTTCATGGAGAATTCCTTGGGTGTGATGGCTTTGCGCCCCTTGCCCTGCCGTGGTGACTTTGGCACGGTTGACGGCGGCACCGTGGTGGTGGTGGCGCCCGGCGTCGTTGTCGTTGTGGCCGGAGCGGTGGTGGTTGTTCGAGGGATTGTCGTCGTGGTCGATGCGACGGTTGTGGTGGTGGGCTCGAGAATGGTCGTGGTCGTTGTGTCGACAACCGTCGTGGTGGAGCCAGGAAGCGTTGTCGTGGTTGTCGGACTGTCTTCGGGGGTCTCGACGAGGTTGACGATCGGGGTGGTGGATGAACTGTTCTTCTGAACCAGTCGCGCGTTGACTTCCGTTGGAGTGAGTGCGGGGTTCATGGCAAGCACCCGCGCTGCGAGTCCTGCGACGTGTGGCGACGCCATTGATGTGCCCGAGATCGTGTTGGATGCGGAGGTGCCCGAGATCCATGCCGAGGTGATCTGTGTGCCGGGCGCCCACATGTCGACGCAGGAGCCAAAGTTGGAATACGACGCACGGGCGTCGCGCACGTCGGTTGCGCCGATCGTGATTGCTGCGGGGACACGGGCCGGGGAGTAGGAGCACGCGTCGGCCGACGAGTTGCCGGCGGCGACGACAACAACGAGACCGGCGTTGACCGCATCGTTCACCGCACTGTCGATCGCGCTGTTCGCACCACCACCGAGGCTCATGTTGATGACGCCGGGCCCGCCCGGATGGTTTGCCGTCACCCAGTTGATTCCGGCAACGACACCAGAGGAGTAGCCGGAACCGGTGCAGTCGAGTACCCGTACCGCCACGACGCTGGCAGTCTTGGCGATGCCATAGTTGCGTCCTGCGACGGTGCCGGCCACGTGCGTTCCGTGGCCGTGGCAGTCTTCCGTTCCCTTCCCGTCGGCGATGGCCGTGTAACCCGATACAACACGCCCGGTGAAGTCGCCGTGCGAGGAGTACACCCCGGTGTCGATCACGTAGATGATCGAGCCCGTTCCGGAGTTGGTCCATGAGTACTTGTTGTCGAGGGGAGTGTCGAGTGCGTCAACGCGGTCGAGACCCCACGACGGCACGGGGCTCTGTTCGGCGACCGCGGACACCGGTGTGTCCGGGTACGACGAAACTCCGGCCGTGTCGGACAATTGCTGTGCGACGGATATCGGCACGACGAAGGTTGAGGCGGCATCGGTCTTGCCGACGGTCGGTACGCGCTCGCCCAAAGCGGATGCGAGCTCCTTCTCCACGGCCGATGCCCGCGAGGCCTCGACCTTCAATATGACGTAGTCCTCGGAGCGTTCGAGAGGAATCGGCGTGATCGGCGTCTCTTTTGTGAACTCCGGAAGTGTGATCACCGTGGTCGTGGTTGAGTCGACCGAGGAGGCATTGCCGGCACTTGCGTCGTTGTCGACTGGTACTGCTGCGGCATCACCGGCCGCGGTGGCCGCGAACTCGTCGGAAGAGTCGGAACCGCCACGACCGACGAGTGCGACGCCGGCGATGAGGACGGCCACCGCCGCAGCCGATGCTGCCAATGTGGTCGGACGACGTACCAGGCGCGCGCGGCGGAGAGCACGCAGGTGCCGCTGGCGTGTCAGCTCGTCGGGTCCGGCTGACTCTGCGCGACCGAGGGCCTTCAGGGCCTCGATGATCTCGCTGTTGTCGCCGTTCTCGTCACCTGAGGTACGAATGTCATCCATGCCCCGTACAGCGCACAAAGGGGCGAATCCATGACGGGTGGCAGGAAAAAGATCACGGCTGCCCGAGGGCGGCCCGAAGGCGGCGCAAAGCCCGGTGGGTGAGGGCCGCGACGGCATCGGGCGCCTTGTCCATGACCCCGGCGGCTTCGTTCAGCGAGAGCCCGACGACGTGTCTCAACCACACGGCATCGCGCTGATCGGTTGTCAGCTGATCGAGGAGGCTCGAGAGGTCTCCTGCGATCATCGCGTCCGGGTCGTCCGACTCTCTGTCGGCATCGGCTGTGAGTTGAGATTCGACGGGTCGTCGAGAGCGGCGCCGTGCCGCGTCAATCACGCGATTGCGTGCGATGCGAAAGGTCCACGGGCGCAAATCGGCCGTGGATCCTTTGAATTTGCGGATATCGCGAACAACCTGGAGCATCGTCTCGCCAAGGACGTCGTCGGGTGAGGTCGCACCGATTCTCGCCACGTAACTACGGAGGTCGCCTGCGATGGAGTCGTAGAAGTCGGCCCAGGCGCTGTCGTTGCCTCGCTTGAGGGCGACAACGAGGTCGTCACGGAACAGTCTCTCCACGTGGCTGAGGGTAACGACCGGGCACCCAAAGGGTTCGTCAGGGAATCACGGCTGCGGGGCAGAAAGGGTGACCTTTGCGTCTTCGATGGCACGTTCGACAACGCGAAGATGTGCGACGCCGATTGCAGGATTGCGCACGCGCACGATATTGGCGAGATGTGTCCAGCCCTCGAGATGATCAGTCGCTTCGTGGGTGAAGCGAACGATGCGGAACAGGGTGTAGACCTCTCCATTCCTCGTCACCTCGGTGAATTCAGGGTCGTCCACGATGTCGTCGGTCGCGACCGCCTCGGGGAGAAGTCGAAAGACCTCGTCGCTCATGTCCGATCCGGCCGGAATCTCGGGCCGTTCAGGAGAAGTCCGGAACCTTCAAAAGCGATGCGCGTATCACGGCGAGTTGCGTTCGGTAAGCCAACTCGTTCGTCGCGAGGAGATTCTCGATGCGGTTGCGCACCGTTTGGATCGACCATCCCATGACAAGCGCAATGTCGTCGTCGGTAAGTCCCGTACCGACGAGGTCGGCGATGTGGCGATCGTTGATGTCGTCGATGATCAGTTCGCGGGCGAGAAGCCCCCGTGTGAGGCCGAGCCCGGTCAGTGACGGCTCGCTTTCGAGGGTCCAATCGCCCGCAACGACGTTGTGGATTCGCTGTACCGCGTGGTCGACGTCACCTTGAGTCGCGACGGCACCGTCGAAGCCGCAGGCAAGCGACCGCACGAGAATCGGTGGTGACAGGCGGTCGGCGACGACGATGAGCGCTGGGTTCGGTTTGGGCGCGCCACGCGAGACCTCAAGCGTTCTGACGACGTCGGCCCACTCGAAAGGAAAGATGAGCGCATCGACGTTGCCGGATTTCAGAATCTCGGCCGTGTGTGTGGCTGTGCTGCTGAGACCCGTCAATTCGACCGAAGCATGAGAGTCGACGCTGCGAACGAACGACGCAAATTGGCCAGCGGTCGGACCGGCCGCGTGAATCTTCAGCATTGCGCGAAACCATAGCGGTGGGTGGTTCGTTGGGACGGGACGGTGGTCCCGAATTCAACGCCGTGATGACGATCGACTAGTTCGGGTCGCGTACCCAGTTTCCGTGGAAGCCGAACGGTACGCGCTGGGGTAGCTTCACGCGGGCCACGTAACCGCGGGCGAAGTCCTGTGCATCGATAACGACGAACTCGGTACTGTCGTTGTTTCCGTCGTGAACGTACGTCACGAGCCATCCGTCGTCTTCGGCGACTCCGCCCGGGCGAGCGACGAACACCGGCTCGCCCGCCGCGCGGCCGGGGCCGTGGTCGAAGACCTGTCGTTCGCCGGTCGAAAGATCGTGTTTGACGGTCGGCCAGTGCATTGTGTCGGGGTCGACCTGTGCGCAGTATCCGTAGCGGTAGGGCTTGCCTGTCAGCGAACCGCGGTGCCGGGGAAATTCGTTCACGTTGTCATCGATGGTGGTGGCATTCACCGTGCGTGTGCGCGGATTGACGGTCCAGCGCACGAGGCGCGGAAGCGTGTCGCCGAACGGGCCGAGCAGGTCGTCGCGCATCATGCAGTCGTAGAGGCAGAGGTCGAGCACGACGTCACCGCCGGGGGCGTCGTACGCGTTCATCGGATGGAATACGTATCCCATGGGGACGTCGATCCAAGTGATGTCCTTCGCAGAGCCCTCGCGCGGCATCAGCCCGACGCGATTGCCGTAGTCGTCGTTCCAGCGGAACGGGAAGCGACCCGCAAAGGCGAGGTCGAGATCGACGATGACCGGTTGGTCGTACACGACGATGTATCGCTCGGTGATCGACATGTCGTGTGCCATCGTCATTCCCGGCAGGGGAATGTCGACGGTTCTGTTCACGCGCCCATCGGAGCCGACGCGGACGTATTGAATGTGGTCGAGCCACTCGGCCCAGGCGTAGACGATGGCGTGCATCTCGCCGGTCGTTGGGTCAACTTTTGGGTGCGCGGTGAATGCGCCGGGCAGGGTTCCGAAAAAGTCGTTGCGACCGACCGTTTCGAGTTCGTGGTTCAGCTCGACGGGGCAGCCGCCTGCTTCGACCATCGCCCAAGTCGTTCCTGCGAATCCACCGACGTTTGTGTTCGGTCCGCTAGGTGAGCCATTCCAGTTGCGACCCGGAATGTCGGCAACTCCGCGCGCCTCGCTCAGTCGTGACGAACCGACGTACCTGTTGCGGTACCACTCTGCTTTTCCGTCGCGCAGTTGGATTCCGTGGACCATGCCGTCACCGAGAAACCAGTGGTGTGTGGCGGGGTCGACGGGGCCAAGGGGGTTGGGGCCGTTGCGCATGTAACGGCCATTCAGGTCTTTGGGTAGTTGGCCGATGACGGGAAGATCGAAGGCGGTCACTTCGTCGACGACGGGGGCGTAGTTGCCCACGAGGTACCGGTTTGGCTGCAAGGTCTCAGCGGAGGACGTCATATTGACAGTGTCTAACGAAAACACTTGATACTGTCAAGTGTCCCTCGTAGGCTGTTTTCGTGGCTCCTTCAGCTCTTCGTGAAACCGTCCTGCGGGCGGCGGTCGACTACATCGCCGACCATGGTCCCGATGGACTGTCGTTTCGTCAGTTGGCCGCCGACGCCGGCGTGAGTCACCAGGCCCCCTACCACCACTTCGTCGACCGCAAGGGCATTTTTCGGGCGATCGCATCCGAGGGTTTCACTCAACTTGCGGCTGCGTTGCGCGATGTCGAAGGCGAGACCGAGGCCGACCGCGCCCTCGTGCTGCTCGAACGCTACGTCGAGTTCGCCCTCGACAACCGCGGTCATTTTCGGGTGATGTTCCGCTCGGAGCTGTGCGTGATGGAGTCTGATCCCGCCCTGCAGAGCATCGCCGACGAGGCATTCGGCGCGTTGGTCGACCACGTTCAGGCTGATCTTGGCCCGCAGGCATCGTTGGCCGAGATTCGCGTGCGCGCCACGGCGATGTGGTCTCTCGCCCACGGACTGGCGACGCTGCTCATCGACGGCCCACTCGAGGTGAAGATCGGCGAGGTCGCCGACCGTCGCGCGTTCATCCGCGCGGTGGGGGCGCAGATGATGCTCGGCCAGCCGAGGCCGTCCGAGAACTGACCGTCATCCTCAGTGTCGGCCGAGGGTCGCCACGAGGAGATCCTTCTCCGTCGTCGACAACCGGTGCTCGAGAACGTCGGCGTAGATTTCTTCTTCCTTCGCGAAGTGCAGGTTGATGAGCGCATAGAGGCCGTAGAGAACACGACGCAGCTCACGCGTCGTGCGCTCGCTCAGTTCCGCCTCGGCGACGGTGAGGGCATGAAGATTTCCGAGTTCGTCGGCCATCTTCGACATCTCCAGATGTTCCCTGTTCATGGTTGCCGTCGAACCGGGTGTCTGGGTCGCTTGTTCGAGGGTTCGGTAGAGGATGTCGTGATCGTTCCTGCCGTGCGGCATGAGTTCGCGCACGAGAAACCCGAGAACGGTGTTGGTGAGCTCACGCAAGATCGACAAAGGCACCTCGCCAACAGCGTCGCCTGCGACGCGAATCAACTCGACGTGGGGTCGAAGCGCGTTGTGTTCCCTGTGAATGAAGTCTGCAAGTTTGTCCATGCTGTGAATGGAATCTCCGTCCAGCCCGGGATGGTGGTGACCGGTGTCCCTTCGTTGCATGGAATCATGGGACCGTGAAGCCGAACGTTCTTCTCGTCACCCTCGACCAGTTCCGCGGGGACTGTTTGTCCTCGGCGGGGCATCCACTGGTGAAGACGCCGAATCTCGACGCGATCGCCGCCGAAGGAGCGCGCCTCGCGCGGCACTACAGCCAAGCCGCTCCGTGTTCGCCCGGCCGCGCGTCTCTCTACACCGGCATGTACCAGATGAATCACAGAGTGCTCGGGAACGGCTCGCCGCTCGACAGGTCGTTCGACAACGTCGCATTGGTGGCGCGCCGCGCGGGATACGTGCCGACACTTTTCGGGTACACCGACCAGACGGTCGATCCACGCGACACGACGGGCCCTGATGATCCGCGTTTGGCGACGTACGAAGGTGTGCTGCCGGGTTTCGACGTCGCGCTCGACCTGACGGGAAGTCACGCGGCGTGGACGCAATGGCTCGGCGAGAAGGGGTACGACGTTTCGTCGGGGCACGTGAAGCTGTTGGCGACCGAGCACGAGCGCCCGGTCAACCACTCGGTGTCGAGTTTTCTCACCGATTCTTTCGTCGAGTGGCTGGGTCGACAGAGCCGGGGTTGGTTTGCTCATCTCAGTTACCTGCGACCGCATCCGCCGTACCGCGCTGCGGGCGAATTCGCCACGATGTACGACCCGGCCGATGTCGCACTGCCGATACCCATGGCCGACCAGCGGCACGGACTGCACGACTTGATGTTGGCCATCGACGACACGAAGGCACCGACGGACGAGGCGCGCGTGCGGCGGATGCGCGCCCAGTACTACGGCATGATCTCGGAAGTCGACCATCAGTTGGGTCACGTTCGCACGGCACTCGAGGCCCGAGGTGAGTGGGAATCCACGGTCGTGATCGTCGTGTCCGACCATGCCGAACTGTTGGGTGATCACGGGTTGCGGAACAAGGGCGGGTTCTTCGAACAGTCCCAACACATCGTTGGGCTCGTGCGCGACCCGCGGCGTGGTGCGCGCGACATCACGGTCTCGGCCTTCACCGAGAACGTCGACATCCTGCCGACAATTTGCGAATTGATCGATGCGGAGATTCCACTGCAGTGCGATGGGCGCAGCCTTGTGCCGTTTCTCGACGGGGGCGAGCCCAGCGAATGGCGCGACGCCGTGCATTGGGAATACGACTGGAGCCCCGTTGTGCTGCCGATGGGCGACTTCCCGTGGCCCCACGACAGAGGGTTGTCGACGTACTCGCTCGCCGTGCGCCGCGATGAATCGCACGCCTACGTGCAGTTCGGCGACGGTTCGTCGCTGTGTTTCGACTTGTCGGTCGATCCAACATGGCGAACGACGGAGACGAAGCCTGACGTGGTCCTCAACAAGGCACAGGCGATGTTGCAATGGCGCATGAATCACGCACGACGGGATCTTGCGCACATGGTCATCGACGGTGAAATTGTGGGCCGATGGCCGACGGGCGTGGCCTGGCGCAACTGATCGTTGCGGTTACATCGCAACCGACGTGGCGGGAACCCAGCTGCCATGTGCGCCGTAGGGCACACGCTGGGGCAGGTAGACCGTCGCCAATGGTGGGGCGGAGAAGTTCTGCGCGTCGAGAATGACGAGCCGCGATTGATTGGTCGCCGTGTCGTGAACGATCGTCATGACATAGCCCTCGTCTTCGGCGCCCCCCGCGCGTGACGGTGCGAAAACGGGTTCGCTGCCGCGGGTGGTCGAACCGAGGTGGTGTTCCCAGCACTGCCCGGTCGTCAGGTCGTACTTCCACAGTGACGAGCCGTAGACGGGTTCTTCGGAGTTCCCTTCGCCGGCGAGCGACATGAGGTAGCCGTAGCGCGCCTTCAGGCCGACGTAGGCGTCGTTCACTCGCCCGAAGTCACCCGGGCGATCGTCGACTTGTTCTTCGGTGACCTTTCCCGCCTTGGTGTCGATGGTCCACTTCCAGAGGCGACCCACCTGCGCGTAGTCGTCGGAGCTGGCACCGAACGCCTCGGGTTGGCGCGAAACGTAGAGCACCACGTTGTCGCCGTCGTCGTGCGCGTTCACGGGATGGAACACGTAGCAGGGATCGATCTCGAACCACTTGATGTCTGAGCCCTTGCCTTCGCGATCCATGACGCCGAGGCGCGCTCCGTTGTCGCGGTTGAACTTGAAGGGCACGCCCGAGTCGAGCTGATTCAGGTCGAAGACAAGCGGCAGGTCCATGAAGACGACCTTGTTCCGCGTGACGTTGAAGTCGTGCATCATCACCATTGCGGGAATGTCGACGCCTTCGATCTGCTGCAGCTTCCCGTCGGGACTGATGCGCACGTAGTGCACATAGGGCGGTTCAAATGCCATGTAACTGAACGCAAGAAGTTCTCCCGTTTCGGGGCAGATCTTCGGGTGCGCGGTCATCGAACACGTGAGCGCGCCGCCGTAGTTCTCGTACCCGATCGTGTTCAGGTCTCCGTCGATGAGCCACGGCCAGTGTGCCTCTTCGAGGGCCATCAACTTGCCGTTGTGCGGGAGCACGTGGGTGTTGCCCTTGCCGCGGGTCATGTCTCCCATGCCGGCGAATTCGCCCTCGAGCGGGTCGGTGATGTTGGGCGTCTTCACGAAGCGGTTGCGGTACCACTCGGCGCGGCCGTTGCGCAGGCGAACGCCGTGGAGCATTCCGTCGCCGAAGAACCAGTGCACCGACGTGCCTGACGCGGGGTTGGGGCCGGTGCGAACGTAAAGACCATCGAGTTCGGTCGGGATCCTGCCCTCGACGCGCAGTTCGGTCGACGACACTTCGTCGAGTACGGGTGCCCAGTTGCCCCGCAGGTGCCAGGGCAGGGAGGAGGTATCGGTGGGTTCGAGGGTCTGGCTCATGTCGTCCAACGTAATTCAAGAGGGGCGCGGTCAATTACCGTCTGGTCATGGCATTCGCGAATTTGAACGGCACTGACATCTATTTCGAGGACCACGGCGGCAAGGGGCCGGCGGTCATTCTCAGTCACGGCTTCCTCATGGATCACTCGATGTTCGACGCACAGGTCGCCGCCCTGTCCGACAAGTACCGCGTCGTCACGTGGGACGAGCGCGGCTTTGGTCAAACCAAGGCGACCGCACCGTTCGACTACTGGGACTCCGCCAACGACGTGCTCGCACTCATGGATCATCTCGGCATCGGCGGCGCGTACATCGGTGGCATGTCGCAGGGCGGCTTCATCAGCCTTCGCGTCGCGTTGCTGTCGCCGGCACGGGTGCAGGGGCTCATCCTCATCGACACCCAGGCCGGAACCGAAGATCCTGCCGCCGTCGACGGTTACCAGCAATTGCACGACGCCTTCGTCGCGCACGGCCCCGCACCGGTTCAAGAGACGATCGCGTCGATCATCCTCGGTCCGGGTGAATGGTCGGAGTGGTTCGCAAAATGGGAGAAGCTCGACCGCGCCGGTTTCAGTCACGCCTTCAACTGCCTGATGCACCGGGACGATGTGACGGGCGATCTCGGGTCGATCACCGCGCGAGCCCTCATCGTCCACGGCGATGCTGACGTCGCGATTCCACTTTCCAGGGCCGAGGTGATGCGCGACGGCCTTGGCGGTCCCGTGACGATGTGCGTGGTGCCCGGTGCGCCGCACGCGGCGAACATGACGCACCCCGACGTCGTGAACCAGGCGATCCTCGACTTCCTGGCGAATGCCGCGCCGCGTGCCACGGTTCATCCGCAGTTCGACAAGAAGTAAGCCTTCGGTGACTCGGTGAAACTCGAGTTCGTGCCTTCTTCGAAAAGCGCGAGCCGCGATGGCAGGGCAGGGTGTCGCGTGACGTGCCCGATGTAAGTTTGTGAATCGAAAGAGGGGGAGACGCAACCATGACCAGCGAAACAACCCATCGTGGGCTCACCGCGCGTGAAGTGCAGGACGATCCGTTTCCCTACTACCGCGAGCAGATGTCGAAGTGCCCGGTGTGGCGCGAAGAAGACATCAACCTGTATGTCATCGCGGGGCACGAAGAGGCTCGTGCCGCACTCGGCGACTTGAAGACATTCTCCAGCAAGCCCGCAGCCGGTAATCGAGCGGTCAAGCCCGAAGTGGTGATGGCATACATGAAGGTGCTCGAGGAGAAGGGCTGGATGCACACACCGATTCTCCAGCGCGTCGATCCACCCGAACACGGCAGGGCCCGCAAGATTCTGAACCGTGTTTTCACGCCGGCGCAGGTGAAGGCGTACGTGCCCGAGATCGAAGAGATCACGAACGGCCTCGTCGACTCGATGCTGGCACGTGGCGAGTGCGAATTCGTGAAGGAGTTCGCGCTTCCGCTGCCGGGCAAGTTCATCGCGCGGCATCTCGGCCTGAACGACGCCGAATACCCGAGGTTTCGTCGCTGGGCCGAGGCGATGCTGTCGCTCGCCCAACGCAACGACATGTCCGTCGAAGAGGCAATCATCGAGGCCAACATCGAGGTGGAAGAACAGCATTTCGTCGTTGCCGAGTTCGAAAAGCGTCGTCAAAACCCGGGCGGGAACGACCTCATTTCTCTGATCGTCCACGCGCACGGCGAGGACGAAGAGCCGTTCACGACCACCGAGCTCATCACGCTGATGCACCAACTCATCACCGGTGGTTTCGAGACAACGACCGGAGCCCTGTCGGCTGCGATGGTTCTGCTGCTTCGGCATCCCGACCAGATGCAGATGTTGCGTGATGATCGGTCGCTCATGCCGAACTTCATCGAAGAAGTGCTTCGCTACGACGCGCCGGTCCAGGGCCTGTGGCGCTCGGTTGCCTGCCCGGTCAACGTCGCTGGTGTCGACATTCCCGAAAAATCTGCAGCGATGATTCGCTACGGGGCAGCGAACCGTGACCCCCGCGTGTTCGAGAACCCCGACGTCTTCGACATCCGTCGCCCGAACGCGAAGAACCACATCTCGTTCGGCTTCGGCGTGCACTTCTGTCTGGGGGCGGCGCTGGCGCGCCAGCAGATGTCCTCGGCGTTCAACATTCTCCTCGACAGGGTGGGGGAGTTCGAGCTCGCCAAGCCCCTCGAGTATCCCATGTACGACCGCAGCTTCTTCCTCCGACCACTTCGCGAGCTGCACCTGCGGGTACGGTAAAGGTCAGCAATACACGGAGGGACAACATGGCGGACACCAGGGACGAACTCGTACGCATGGCCAAGCGGACCATCCAGGGCCTGAACGAGAACAAGGGAGAACTCGTCGATACCCAGTACCGGGTCCCCGTCGAGTACTACTTCGACCAAGAGCGCTGGCAGCTTGAAGTCGACCGTATCTTCAAGCGTCTTCCGCTCGTCCTCGGATTCTCGTGTCAGATGCGCGAAGTCGGCTCGTACTCGGCCGTCACGGTGCTCGGAGTGCCGGTACTCATGGTTCGCGGCAGCGACGGCGAAATGCGCGCGTTCCTCAACGTGTGTCGTCATCGTGGGGCGCAGGTAGCCGAAGAGGGTTGCGGCAAGGCCCGCCGTTTCACCTGTCCCTATCACGCATGGAGCTACAACACGCAGGGTGACCTCGTCGGCATCTTCGAGGCCGAGGCCTTCGGCGACGTCGACCGCAACACGCACGGCCTCACCACGCTTCCCGTCACCGAGCGTGCGGGCATCGTGTGGGTGACCCTCAACCCGAACTCACGCCTCGATCACGACGCGTTCTTTCACGGCTACGACAAGATGCTCGAGCACCATCACTTCGCCGACTGTCATTACGCAGGCGGCCAAACAATCGTTGGTGCCAACTGGAAAGTCGCCTACGACGGTTACCTCGACTTCTACCACCTGCCGATTCTCCACCGGAACACCTTCGGTCCCGACACGTCACCGAAGGCGTTGTTCGAGGCATGGGGTCCGCACCAGCGCCTGATGGCACCCGACAAGCGCACATCGGTGAACACCCTGGAAGGAACCCCCGAGTCGGAGTGGCCCGAAGACAAGCTGGTGTTCGGTGTGTGGACAATTTTCCCGCACGTCTCGATCGCGGCCTTCGACGCTGAAGGCAAGGTGTACATGATTTCGCAACTCTTCCCGGGCGACACCCCCGACGAGTCGTACACCACCCAACACTTCCTCCACACCCAGCCCCTCACCGACACGGTGAAAGAGGCGATGGTCAGCCGCATGGCGTTCATGGTGAAGGTTGTCGAAGACGAGGATTACAAGACGGGCAGGCAGATCCAGCGTGGAATGCGTGCCGGTGCGATGACCCACGTGACGTTCGGGAAGAACGAAGGTGGCACGCAGGCGTTCCACAAGTGGGTACAGGCGCTGATCGAAGCCGATGACAGTCAGCTGACCGACATGTTCTCTGCCGGCATCGGCACGAAGTCGAACTGAGCCCGCCGTGTCCGATCCCACGTTCAATTTCCAGGACCTGTACCACGTCGGCGTTCGTACGGCGAACATCGACAAGGCGATGGCCGAGCTCGGCAAGAGCCTGCGGCTCACGTGGGCCGAGCTCCAGGTGCGCGACCAGCCGTGTTGGTTGCCGGGCGTCGGCATGACGACGTTTCCGCTGAAGTTCACCTACTCCTGCGAGGGGCCACAGCACGTCGAGCTGCTCGAGAGCGTGCCGGGCGCACCCTGGTACGGCAACGATGCGCCGGGTGTTCATCACATGGGGATGTGGGTCGACGACGTGAAGGCGACAACCGATCGATTCCTTGCCGAAGGCTGGACCCTCGAGGTGTGCGGGGCGGCTCCGGAAGACGGTTACGGCTCGTTCAGCTACGTGCGTGCGCCGTCGGGTTTCCTGCTCGAGCCCGTGACGAGCGCGGCCAAGCCGATGTTCGAACGTTGGTGGGCCGGCGGTCCGTTGGGTCCGCCCAAGAAGTAGTTCAGTCGCGCGGCCCGCGGGGTTTGTCGCCTCGCACCGTGATGCGGTGCATGAGCCGCGGCTGCACGTAGTCGGCGGCGGCGTAGTGCGCGGTGGATCTGTTGTCCCACATCGCAACGTCGCCTTCCTGCCACGCCCATCGAATGACGCGTTCGGGTTGCACCGTGTGTTCGTAGAGCATGTCGAGAATTGCACGACTCTGGTCGATGGAAAATCCGTCGATGTATGCGGTGAAGGTTGGGTTGACGAAGAGTCCTTTTTCCCCCGACTCGGGGTGAACCCGCACGACGGGATGGCGAACGGGCGCCAGGTTCGAGAGTTTTTGTCGGTTTTCGCCGGTCTTGTCCTCGTCACGGAAGCGGCTGAAGGTTCCGCTCGAATCGTGGACGGCGTACAAACCGTCGAGCATGTCGCGCAGGGGAGCGGGCAGCGTTTCGTAGGCATTGATGAGGTCGGCCCACAACGTGTCGCCACCGTACGAGGGAATCTTCTTCGCGCTCAGAATCGACGCGAGTGGGGGTGATTCTGAGAACGTGACGTCGGTGTGCCAACGATTGTTGTAACTCGTGCTCTTGCCGTTCGCGGAGCCGCGGTCGCCGACACCCAACTTGTAGTCGAGGCTGTCGAGCACGAGCACCTCGGGGTGGGCTTCGTCGAGGCCGCCCACCAAAGGATGGGCCGGTGTGAGCTCACCGAACGTTCGACCAAAAGCAACCTGCTGGGTGGGCGACAGGTGCTGGTCGCGAAAGAAAATCACCCGGTGTCGAACCAATGCCGCGCGAATATCGGCGACCGACGAGGGGCTGAGGTCGCGCTTCAGGTCGACTCCGTCGATTCGTGCGCCGATTGTGCCAGTCAGTCGAACGACTTCCATGTCGATGAGGCTACTGTCGGGTGCATCGGACGGACGTTCTTGCGACGCGTTGCCTCGATCACGGGCGTGACCTTGCTTGCTCTCGTCATGCTCGGAACCTGGCCGGTCTGGCTCGTTGGCACGGTTCTCTTCGACCTTGTGCGGGGCAAGCGGAAATTGCCGACATTGCGCCTCGTCGCGTTTGCGTTGTGCTGGGCGTGGATCGAGCTCGCGGGGCTCACCGCCGCCGCTTTGTTCTCGCTGGCGGGGAAGGGGAGAAACCTCGACGCGCACTTTGCGCTGCAACGGTGGTGGGCGAGCACCCTCATGTCGACGTTGCGCCTCACCGTGGGCATCCGCGTCGTGGTGGAAAACCCCGAGGTGCTGCGACCCGGTCCGGTGTTGGTGTTCTCTCGTCACGCAAGCCTCGCCGACTCACTGGTGTCCGCGTACTCGATGGGAAATGCGGCGGGTCTCCGTCCGCGTTACGTCCTGAAGCGCGAGTTGATGGCCGACCCCTGCCTCGACGTCGTCGGGCATCGTCTCCCGAACTACTTCCTCGATCGCGGGTCAAGCGACCAAAGCGGCGAACTGCGAGGGATTGCGCAGTTGGGTCACGACCTTGGCCCGGAAGACGTCGCGGTCATCTTCGTCGAGGGCACGCGTGCCAACCCGAAGAAGCGCGAGAAGATTCTTGCGTCGATGGCCGAACGCAGTCCGGAACGTGCCGGGCGCCTTGCCGCGCTGCGGCACCTTCTTCCCCCGAAGCCCGCGGGCGCTCTCACGCTGCTCGAGTCCGCACCGAACGCCGACGTCGTCATCGCCGGCCACACGGGTTTCGATGGGCTCGACACATTTGGTGGGATGCTGAAGCGACTCGAGGCCGGAGCCGGCGTCGCCCGCATGTGGTTCGTTCGCATTCCCCGCAACGAGGTACCGACCGAGGGCGTGATCGAATGGTTGGACGAGCGCTGGCTCGAGCTCGACCGAGCGGTCGGCGAGCATCTCGATCGGGTCAAGTCCGACGAAAGGAACGGCAGTTGAGCAGCAGCGCCGACGTGATGATCGCAAGTGTGATCGCGATCGCAATTCTCATGTTGTCGACATGGATCATCAGCGTGGCGGTGAAGAACGCCTCGATCGTCGACATCGTGTGGGGACTCGGCTTCGTTCTCGTGGGCTGGGTGTCGTTCGTTATCGGCGACGGAGATGACACGCGCGCTTGGGTACTCGCAGTTCTCGTGTCGGTGTGGGGTCTGCGACTCGCCGGCTACCTTGCGCGTCGCAACATCGGCCACGGTGAGGACTACCGATACAAAGCAATGCGCAAACACTGGGGACCACGGTTTCCCGTCATCAGCCTCGTGACCGTGTTCCTGTTGCAGGGAACGTTGATGTGGATCGTGTCGCTGCCACTTCAACTCGGCCAGGTCGAGGACTCGCCCGGGTTCGGTCCCATCGGAACGATGGGTGTGCTCGTGTGGGCGGTCGGACTGTTTTTCGAAGCGGTCGGCGACGCCCAGTTGCGGCGTTTCAAGTCGGATCCCTCGAACGAAGGCAAGGTGATGTCGTCGGGTTTGTGGCGCTACACGCGTCATCCGAACTACTTCGGAGACGCGGTGGTGTGGTGGGGCATCGCAATCGTCGCTGCCGAGGCAGGCGTCGGCGCCTACGGCTTCATCGGTGCCGCCGTGATGACGTTCCTTCTGGTGCGCGTGTCGGGTGTGGCGTTGCTCGAGCGGGGTCTGCGCAAGCGCAAGCCCGACTACGAGGACTACGTCCGCCGTACCAGCGGGTTCTTTCCCCGGCCCCCGAAACGGGTCTGATCAGCCGAAGAAAGCGGATTCGACTTCGTCGTACAACGAAAGGTCGATGGTGCGCGTGTTGCCCTGTGTGAGGGCCATCGGCACGCGTTCGATGGTGTCGCCCCGAAGAACGACCATCTTGCCGTAGTCCTTGGCGGTCACGGCGTCGACTGCGGCGAGCCCGAACCGCGTCGCAAGAACGCGGTCGTAGGCGGTGGGTGTTCCGCCTCGTTGGATGTGGCCGATCTGGACGACGCGCACGTCGTAACCGGTGCGCTCTTCGATGAGCGGGGCGATTGCCGCGCTGATGCCGCCGAGGCGATCTCGGCCGAACTGATCCTTCGCGTAGGTCACTTCTGGTTGCGTGCCGGCAATTGGCCGGGCGCCCTCGGCCACGACAACGATCGAGGCAAAGCGACCACGCCCATGGCGACGCTCGATGTGTTCGCACACCTGTGCGATGTCGAATGGCCGCTCGGGAACCAGGATGGCGGTCGCCCCGCCGGCGGTTCCCGCCATCAGCGCGATCCATCCGGCATCGCGGCCCATGACTTCGACCACCATCACGCGATCATGGCTTTCGGCAGTGGTGTGCAGACGGTCGATGGCATCGGTGGCCACCTGCACCGCGGTGTGGAAACCGAAAGAGACGTCGGTGCCGACGATGTCGTTGTCGATCGTCTTTGGCACCCCGACGATGGGGAGTCCGGCCTCGGCGAACAGGCGTGAACCGACGGTCAACGACCCGTTGCCGCCGATGACGATGAGGGCCCCGAGATTGAGATTCGTGAATTGCTTCTGGGTGCGCTCGACACCGTCGCCGTAGTCGTACGGGCTGCCGCGCGTGGTGCCGAGAATCGTGCCACCTCTCGGCAAGAGACCACGCACGTTGTCGATGGTCAACTGCACGTAGTCGTTGGCGAGGAATCCCTTCCATGCATCACGAAAACCAAGGACGCGGTCTCCGTTCTTTTCCGCCTTTCGCACCACCGCGCGGATGACTGCGTTGAGACCCGGGCAGTCCCCACCTCCTGTGAGGACGCCGATGTTCATTGGCGACTCTTTGCGAGCGCCCGCCCGAAGTCGGCAATGAGGTCGCCCGGGTTTTCGAGTCCGACGGAGATGCGCAGCAGTCCGTCGGCCGCGGACGATGCCGCAAGCGACTCCGGGTCGAGGCCGTGATGCGTGCTGGACGCGGGGTGACACACAAGGGTCTCGGGACCACCGAGAGAAGTGGCGGGTCGTGCCAGTTCGATCGCCTGGAGAAAACGTGTGCAGGCGTCGGGGCCGCCCGGAAGTTCCACGGCCAACATGGAACCGAAAGCCGTCATTTGCCGTGCGGCAAGGGCGTGTTGGGGATGCGAGGAAAGGCCGGGGTAGTGCACGGCGCCACAGTCGCCCTGGGCGGAGAACCAATCGGCCAGTGTCGTGGCGGTCGAGCATTGGCGCTCTTGGCGAACGGCCAGGGTTCGCACGCCTCGCAAGGCATTGTGGGCGTCGTACGGAGAGGCCGCCGCACCATGCAGGACCGAATGGGCCCACACTGCGTCGACGAGGTCGGTCTCGCCGGCGATCACGCCAATCAGCGCGTCGTTGTGTCCGCCGATCGCCTTCGTCGCCGAGTGGAGCGAAATGTTGACTCCGTGTCGCAGGGGCTGTTGGCACATGGGCGTTGCAAACGTGGAGTCGACCAGTGTGAACGGTCCGCCGATCGAGCCAACCTCGTCGAGGTCGGCCAACGCGAGCGCGGGATTCGCCGGCGTCTCTGCGATGACGAGCATCGTTCGCGGTTTCTTTGCGGCATCGACGAAAGCTCCGGGCACTGTGGCATCGACGAACGTCACGTCGATACCCATGCGTCGAACCGGCCCGGCGAGAAGGGCCAGCGTTCCGCCGTAGAGCTGTTGTTGGGCCACGATGTGGTCGCCGGGGGAGCAGAGAGCGAACACAACCGTGGCGATTGCGCCCATGCCCGATGCAAACGCAAGAGCGTCGTCTGCTCCCTCAAGTTCGGCGATCGCTTCTTCGAACTGTCGAACCGTGGGGTTGGTGTACCTGCTGTAGGCCTTGCCGCGCCGCCCGCGAACGATCTCGTCGTGTGTGGCGTCGAGGCCGTTGCTCGACCAGACGGTTGAAGTGGAGATGTCGGCTGACAACCCGCGTGCGCCACGGCGACCGGCGGTGATCGCGGTGGTGTCGAGATGCGGGTTTTCGGTCACTGCCCCACTCTACCGACGCAAACCCGACCGAATTGGTAGGAATTACGGTAGTCTCGTCCGCCATGCGCCCCGGCATCACCGGCCTCGAAGACGAGGCCATCACGATCATTCGCGAGGTCGCCGCGTGTTTCGAACGGCCTGTCATCCTGTTCTCGGGTGGCAAGGACTCCGTCGTCATGCTGCACGTCGCCGTGCGGGCCTTTGCCCCCGCACGTCTTCCTTTTGCGGTGATGCACGTCGACACCGGCCACAACTTTCCCGAGGTCATCGACTTCCGTGACCGCTGTCTGGCGGGTCTCGGGCTGAACCTCACCGTTGCCTCGGTCCAGGCGGCGATCGACGCCGGCAAGGTGGCCGACGCCCCCTCGCGCAACCCTCTCCAGACCGTCGCGCTCCTCGACGCCATTGCCGAGAACAAGTTCGACGCCGTTCTGGGTGGCGCCCGACGCGACGAAGAACGAGCCCGCGCAAAAGAGCGTGTCTTTTCTCACCGCGACACCTTCGGTCAGTGGGACCCGAAGAACCAGCGTCCCGAACTGTGGAACATCTACAACACCAGCCATAAACAGGGCGAGCACTTCCGTGTGTTTCCGCTGTCCAACTGGACCGAACTCGACATCTGGACCTTCATCAAGGAACACGACATCGAACTGCCGAGCATCTACTTCGCGCACAAGCGGCGTGTCTTTCGGCGTGGGGGCATGTTGATGGCCGACACCGAGTTCCTGCGCCCCGAGGCGAGCGAGCAAGTCACCGAAGAAATGGTCCGTTTCCGCACCGTGGGTGACGCAACCTGCACGGCTGCGGTGCCCTCAACGGCCGCGGGAATCGACGACGTTCTTGCCGAAACCGCGGTCGCCCGCGTCACCGAGCGTGGTGCAACTCGCGCCGACGACAAGATCTCGGAGGCCGGGATGGAAGACCGCAAGCGACAGGGGTACTTCTGATGCGCCAGCTGCGTTTTGCCACCGTTGGTTCGGTCGACGACGGCAAGTCGACCCTCATCGGTCGCCTGCTCTACGACTCGAAGAGCATCTTCGAAGACCAGCTCGAACACGTCGAAGCGGTCAGCAAGCGTCGAGGCGACGACTACGTCGACCTGTCCCTTCTCACCGACGGTCTTCGCGCCGAGCGCGAACAGGGCATCACCATCGACGTTGCGCATCGCTACTTCGCCACACCGAAGCGGTCATTCGTCATCATGGACTGCCCGGGGCACGTTCAGTACACGCGCAACATGGTCACGGGTACCTCCACTGCAGACCTCGCAATCATCCTCATCGACGCCCGGCACGGGGTCGTCGAGCAAACCCGTCGACACAGCATCCTGACGTCGCTGCTCGGCGTGCCGCACCTCGTGGTGTGCGTCAACAAGATGGACCTCGTCGACTACAGCGAAGATCGCTTCAACGAAATTCGCAACGACTTCGAAGACTTTGCCTCACGCCTGCAGTTGCGCGATGTCACGTTCCTGCCAATCAGCGCGTTGAAGGGTGACAACGTCGTCGAGCGCTCGAACGATCTGAAGTGGTTCGAAGGTCCGACACTTCTCCATCACCTCGAGAACGTCTACACGGCCAGCGACGACAACAAGATCGACGTTCGGTTCCCGGTGCAGTACGTCATTCGCCCCCGCACCGCCGAACACCACGACTACCGCGGCTACGCGGGCACCGTCGCGGGTGGCGTCCTGCGCGTCGGCGACGACATCGTGGTGCTGCCGAGCGGGCTGTCGTCCAAGATCACCGGCATCGATTCTGCTGACGGCCCTCTCGAAGAGGCGGTCCCTGGTTCGGCTGTCACGATTCTTCTCGCCGACGACCTGTCGGTGACCCGTGGCGACATGATCTGCCGACCCAACAATCGTCCACGGGTGCTCCAGGACCACGATGCGATGCTGTGCTGGCTCGACTCGAATGCGCAGCTGAACCCGGCCAAGCTCTACACGCTCAAGCACACGACCCGCTCGACACGTGCGAAGATCGGGGAAGTGCGCTACGTGCTCGACATCTCCGATCTGCACCGCAAGACACCCGAGGGTCCGCTGTCGATGAACGACATCGCCCGCGTCACGGTGCACACGGCCGAGCCGTTGCTGCGCGACGACTACGAGCACAACCGCGTCACCGGCTCGTTCATCCTCGTCGACGAGTCCACGGGTGCAACCGCCGCGGCCGGAATGTTGCTGCCGCCCCGCGAGTGAGCGACATTCGCTGGCATCCGCAGTCCGTCGGTCGCGACGAACGGGCCAAGCGAGCCGGACACGTCGGTGCAACCATCTGGATGACGGGCCTTTCGGGTTCGGGCAAGTCCACCGTGGCCAACGAAGCCGCGCGGATGCTCTTCAACGCAGGAGCCAATGCGTACGTACTCGACGGTGACAATCTGCGTCACGGGCTGAACTCCGATCTCGGCTTCTCCGACGACGACCGCGCCGAGAACGTTCGGCGTTTCGGTGAAGTCGCGCTCACCCTCGCCGACGCGGGTCTCATTGTCCTTGCTCCGGTCATCAGTCCGTTCGCAGCAGGACGCAACGCCGTACGGCGACGCCACCACGACGCCGGTGTTCCCTTTGCCGAGGTCTTCGTCGCCACGCCGGTTGGTGAGTGTGCCGAGCGCGACCCGAAAGGTCTGTATGCAAAACAGAAGCGCGGGGAACTCGCGGGCCTGACGGGAGTCGACGCTCCGTACGAGGCTCCCGAGTCACCGGAACTTGTCTTGGTAACGTCAAACCGCAGCGTGATCGACTGCGCCGGGGAATTGGTCTCGGCTCTGTCCCACCTGTGGAAGACCCCGAGCTGATGTTCAACCGCAAGCCGTACGTCTACACCGAACGCGCACTCTTCGTCGGCCACACGCTCGTCGCGCCACGCGTGAAGGTCGCCTACATGCCCACCACAAAATCGGCATGCAGCTCGATCAAGATGATGCTCGCCGAGGCGAACGACTCGTACGCCCCCGAGAACGCACGCTTCCTTCACAGCCCCAACATCTCCGTTGCCCAGGCGATTCACCAGATTGAGGTCAGCGGCCTCGATCTCTTCCGTTACCTGCCGAGGAAAGAGCAGGACGTGATTTGGGAGTCGCCCGACTGGTGGCGCGTCGGGGCTCTACGGCATCCCTATGCGCGCACGTATTCGGCGTTCGAAAACCGCATCCTCATGCAGGCCCCCAGCACGCTGTCCGACGAGGTGTGGGATTTCTGCACCGACGACCGGGTCGATGGCAACATCGACATCGCCTCGACTTTTCGCCGGTTCGTCCGCGCCCTGCGTGAGAAGCCCGAACTCTTCTACGTCGACGATCACTTCACCGCTCAATGGGGTTCGGTGCGCGACGACCACGTGCGGTACACGCACTTTTTCCGCGTCGACAAGCCCGGTGAAATGGATCGGTTCGCACGTGAGCTGAGCGAACGCAGTGGCCGCGACATCCGACCCAAGCGCCTGAACGAGGGGCTTGGCATCAAGTACCGCGACGTCATGGATGCCAACACCGCTGCGATCATCGAAGAGATCTACGCCGACGACTTTGCTCGCTACGGCTTCGAGCGCGAAACCTTCCGCTCGGAACCCGTGAAACTGGTTGCCACGGCCCGCGAAACCCGAGCCATCGAATACTCGCGTGACATCACCCAGCGCATGCGACAAATTTCGCGCCTCGCACGCACCCGTCGCGGATGGAAGTACGGCATTGCCCAAGTGCTGCGCGACCTGGGCCTCCGACCCAAGCCACCGCGCGGCTCGACCAATTTCGATGTGCCGACCGGGCGAGGAGACGAATCCGCCAACCGATAGAGTTCGCTCCGCGTGGTCGCTTGCGACTGTCGCTGGCGACGTGGCGGAATGGCTTACGCAGCGGCCTGCAAAGCCGTTTATCCGGGTTCGATTCCCGGCGTCGCCTCCAGAGTGGACTGTTTGGTGATTGGCACAAGCGGGCCTGTCTAGTCCGATTTGGCTGGTGAGACGCCCTTTAGGATGGGGATGTGAGGCGTCGGCTCGTTGTCACTTGCGTCGCCATATCGTTCCTGGTTCTTCTCGCGCCAGTTGTAAACGGATGGAGCTTCTCCGCAGATCGCCTTAGGGTCTCGATTTTCAAAGGCGTAGGTGATGTCACCCCGATTCGGGTCGCCCTTAGTGCTGATGGGGCTACGCGGTACGTGGTTGGCGAATTCTCTGGAACTGCGGACTTTGATCCGACGGACGGGTCCTACGAGTTGACGTCAGCTGGAGGGAAAGACATTTTTATCTCCCGCTTGAATGCGAATGGAGATTTGGTGTGGGCTCACCGTATCGGTAGTACCGGAGATGACTCGGGCATCGGGGTCTCGGTCGACAGCCTTGGCGAAATCTACATAGTTGGTGGCTTTCGGGGTACCGTCGATTTTGACCCTGGTTCCGGAACGACAAACCTCGTTTCGCCAGGTCCAACCAGCATTGACGGATTCGTATTGAAGATGACATCGGCTGGGAGCTTTATCTGGGCGAACAACTTCGAGACAACTTCAGTTGCATACACAATTAAGGTCGATCAAGGTTTTGCATACGTCGTCGGCGCATTTGGCTCCACCGGAGATTTCGACATCTCTGACGCAACGTTTTCCATGACATCGAACGGTCTATTGGATGCGTTTGTAATGAAGTTCAACGTCCTCACCCGCTCTCTTTCGTGGGCACACAGGATTGGCGGAACCGGTAACGATGAGGCAAAAGGTATCGATGTTGGACCGTCGGGCGATCTCTTCGTAGTCGGTGAATTTTCAGGTACAGCTGATCTGGATCCTGGTCTGGGCGACTTGACTCGCGTGTCGAACGGGCAACGAGACGTCTTCGTCTGGAATTCTGATTCGACAGGTGCACTTATTTGGTCAACGACATTTGGTGGCGCGTTGGATGATGATGCGAGGTCGGTGCGGGTCAGCGCCAATGACCAGCTACATGTGGCCGGTGTCTTTAGGTCCCAAGTTGACTTTGACTCGGGGCCTCTCGAGACGATCGTTACAAGCGAGGGAATTTGGGGCAGTGGCTACGTCTTGACGTTGGGAGTCGCGGGAGCGTTCAGATGGGTTCGAACAGTCACGACACCTGGCGACGACGGAATTTACGGAATCGATGTCGACTCTGACGGAAATATCTACGCAACTGGATATGTCGACGGTGAGGCCGACCTCGACCCTCGGCCAAGTGCGGGTGAAATTTCGGGGAGTGGCGAGGCGTTGGTCTGGAAAATATCGTCTTCAGGGGACTTCACGTGGTCTCGGCAGATTGGGGGGACGGCGTTTAACGCGGGACTTCCATTGGTGATCGATCGTGATAGATCGCGAGTGTTGGTAGGTGGTTACTTCAGAGGAGTTGCCGACCTTGATCCAACCGATCTGCTGCTTGAGGTCGAATCGATGGGGGGCAGAGAAGGATTTCTTTACGAGTTCGACTTCGATGGGCTCGTAACCCCAACCACAACGACAACATCTACCACGACAACTTCGACGACTGTCCCAGTATCAACACTCTGGTCAACCACGACTACAAGTCCGCTCAACAGTGTTGTCTCGCCAATCACGTCGTTTTTGATGTCTCCGGCAGCCCCCACCTCGACTTCTTCAAGTACGCCTATCTCGATAACTCCTATCGCGCAGCGTCGCCCCTCGATCTCGATAAACGATGGCGACGAATTCACTACGTCTCAACTTGTAGAAGTATTTGTTGTCTCTCCTTCAGCTCAACCTAAATCAAGAAGTGAGGTTGTGGGGGTTGAGCTCTCAAACGATGCCGGATTCAAAGAATCCAGATCGTTCGCCCTGAGCGAGGGCGTGGCCACTCTTCAATGGAGGCTGCAGTCGAGTCGCGAAGGGACGTTTAACAAAGTGGTCTATGTCCGATTCAATGACTCCTACGGAGGAGTTGTACTCACCTTGTCAGACGACATCATTCTTGATAACACGAGGCCTGTCATTAGTGGCCTCACTGCAATTTCGACTCGCTCGGCGTCAAAAGCGGTAAGGGTCTCTGAGGTAAAGTCAGCCCGAGGGAATTTGGGCTTGCGTCTCGTAATTCGGGGCAGCGATACCGTCTCGGGTCTTGACTCAATTGAAATTCGAACATCAGTCCGTGGGACGTCTGCTGGGGTTCCTTTCGGCAGGTCAGTTGGTTCACCATCCGGTCGAGCGAGAACTATGACAAGAGTGGTTACGGTGTCCTCGGGATCGAAGACGCTTCAAGTACGTCTGGTCGATCGAGCTGGTAATGCCTCTCCGTGGAGGACGGTCACCGCGAAGTAACTGTTCCAATTCGTGGTATGAAATCGGAGCCACGAGAAGGCGGGCGTAGTCGGCCCGATGGGTGTGGCTGCGGCAGAAAGTTGGAATTCGGGGTTCAGGCCAACGAGAAGATGCTCAAGCCGGACTGGTTTTACGGAGTGACCTGCTTCGATTTCCGGAGTCGCCTCCACTGTTTCAGCCCTTTTTTGGGCTGTTCCCGCCTGAGGTGAATTCAATATCGGTTCATTCTCGGGTACTGTCGCCCCGATAGGCGTTTTCGTCGTGATTTCAGGTGTCTCGCCTCGGGTCCGGGCACAGGGTCAATCGACGGTCAGCGATCACCAAGGGGAAACACGTGAAGAACCGCATCACATCTGGTTTGGCGCTTGTCGTGGGGGCTGTTGTGTTTGCTTCCGCTTGCGGAACCAACGAGTCTTCATCGACCGAGGGCTCTACTCGAACGAAGAATGCTGCACTTGAAGTTCAGACGGTTGCGTGTGCCGTTGGTGGATACGGGCCCGCCGGAGGCATCGTGATGAAAGTCGGCGCCACGGCGGCTGATGAATCGATCGAAATTTCACGCGACTGGATAACGATCGGTTCGGGTGCGCCCGTCGAAAGTCTGAGTCGTGTGATTGCGTTTGCCGACAACCTGTCAAGGACCACCAAGCCGGGTTGGTTCATTCCTGACATCGACAAGTTGCGCGCCAACGTGTCACTTATTCAGCAGGTAAAAGGCAAGGAGTATTTCTGGTCGTCAACGCCGATTCAGAAATTCGTTTGGGGTACGAATCCCGGCGGTAGAGACGATTTCGTCATGGAGTCCACGATTGGCTGGTTCAGAGGCGTTGCGCTGAGAAGCTTTGTCGAGCAGAGCGAACCTTGCACGCCGCCCCCGACAACGACCACTGTTGCCCCGACCACGACCGTGCCGTTGACGTGCGCAGCCGGCGGCTTGTGCGCAGTGGGCGACACCGGACCTGGTGGCGGAAGGATCTTTTCGGTCAACTCGGCGAACGACGGTTCGTCGACATATCTCGAAGTTGCACCAGCCGACTGGGCGGGAACGCCGCCGCCGTCATCTTTGGTGTCGCAGACCAAGGTCATTGTCGCGCCCGGCTCGAGCGGAGACGGTGCAGATGCGCTGGCGTCGAGCTATCGGGGCGGAGGTAAGTCCGACTGGAGACTGCCGGACGTCGCGGAACTGACCTTGGTGTGCAGGTCTGCGAACAACACCCTGAGTGCCGGAGCGGGTATGTGGGCCACTGACGCCTCATCGCGTACGGGCAAGTCCACCATGAGTGTTGCGAGTCGATGTTCTGCGGCCGCGGCCGGTGGACCACAGGAGGGCGTGGTGCGTCCGGTCCGCACGAACGTGGTATCGGCAGCAGTGAGGCAGGCCGCTGTCGACTACTACGTCGCCAATCCCACGACAACGACGTCCACGACGACGACCACCACGACGCTGCCGCCTACAACGACAACGTCGTCCACGACGACGACTTCAACGACAACGACTTCGACTACGACCACGACTTCGACAACAACGACCACGATTCGACCGACAACAACCACCGCAGCGCCGACAACCACGACGACGACTGTGCCCGTCGTGCCATGTGTCAACCTGCAGAACTGCCAGATCGGGCAACGTGGCCCGGGTGGCGGGATCATCATTGACAAGAGCGGATCCACGGCGTTGCCCGAGTACCTCGAAATTGCGCCCGCGGGTTGGAACAAGGGTGGCCGCGACCCGCTTGTGGTTGCGTCTGCAGCGGTGTCGACTGCGTCGTCGTACACAGGCGGAGGACTCTCGGATTGGCGTCTCCCCGTCTCGGGCGAAATTGAGATCGTTTGTAAGTTTGCGACACGACAACTCTCCGCGGCATCGAGTGCGTGTCCGGAGCCGACCGACAAGATCGACCCGAGCTTCGGCGACGGAACGGGTGCCCGAGGCGCGAGTTTCTACTGGCATGGCTCACAGCCGATTCGCGACAGGATGGACTTCGCTTCGGTGCGTCGATCGCAGGATGCCGATGCGACCTCCTATGTCCGACCTGTGCGCAAATGGGTATATGCGCCTCCGACGACGACCACCACGATTCCGTTGTCCTGTATGCGAGGAGGTGTCTGCAAGATCGGCGACATCAGTCCGACGGGTGGATTGATCGTCGACTTCTCGGGTTCCGGTACATCAATGACTTACACCGAGATGGCGGCCAAAGAGTGGCGGAGATTCGTCGACCCACGGGCGTCGGGTGAACCGGCACTGACGCTGGCAGAAATGAAGAGCAACGTGGCTTCCTTTGCGCAAAGAACCGCTTCACCATGGAGGCTCCCGACTGACCGCCAGATGAGGGCAGCATTTCTGTTCTTCGCGAACAGCCCAACCTTTGGTCCGGACTGTGCCGCGAACTTCTCGTCTTGGCGGACCCTGACGCTCGAGCAGCAGCCGTACAGCTTCGGCAGTCTTTCCTATTGGCTCGAGGCCGCCGGCCGCGTGAACAAGTTCGACAACTTCAATATCGCCTCGGGGGCGGCTTACTACGACGTCGGTTCGGAATCGAAGTTCTCGGGCCGTCCATTCGCCGAGCGCCCGTACCGTGGGGGAGGAAACCCGGCGCCAGCGACATGGCCCAACGGTTCGACCGGGTGTGCAACGAGGACAATTCCGACGACGACGACCACCACGATGTTGGTTGGTTGCTCGGGTGGCGGACGGTGCAACATCGGCGACATCGGACCGAACCGCGGATTGATCATTGGAATCAAGCGTGGTCCCGTACCCGGCGACATCACCTACACAGAGATGCAGATCGCCACCAATTCCAGGTTCGACTGTCAGAGCACCGGTTTTGGATCGAGTTGCCTGGGTGGCGGATACGACGACTTCGTGAGAACCCGTGGACTCAATGGGGTGTTCGATGACTATCCCACGGTTGCAGAACTTCAATTCGTAGCGCGGTCGGCGGCGTTGAAGAAGATTCTGGGACTCAAGAATTCGTGGTACTTCTCCAGCACGTATCGCAAGACGGCGATGCTCACCGGCGACGTCAACGCCGACAGTCTGGCCGAACTTGGTCAATCACTCGAGATCAACGACTCGACGCTGGGCGTGGCTGTCGACATGAGCGGCTACAACTCGGCCCCTCGAGAGGTGACGACTGCGTTCTTCCGTGGTGTCAACATCTGGAAATGTCGATTCAGCTGCAGATAGGTCGGTGAGCGATCTCCTCGCGCAGTCAGGGGCAACATCGACCGAGGTTATGAGCCGACTTGCTGGGTGAGCATCTCGACGATGTTGGCGGGGACGAAGTTGTTCTCGGTGGTGGTGTCGGCCTCGACGAGCTCGACCATGCGCTGGACGACTTCCTGTGGGTCCATCTGATTGGTGGTGACGAGGTCCTTCATCATGAGGTGCATGTCGCGGTTCGGGGCATTGATCGCCTTGTCATCGAACCACTCCCACATGGTGTCGGCCATCCGGTCGTTGAACCCGGTGTTGTAGGGGCCTGGATTGAGAAGGCAGACGTCGATGCCTTGCGGGGCCATCTCCGCACGCATGGCCTTGCCCATTGCTTCGAGCGCGTGCTTGGTCATTGAGTAAGGCCCGAATGCCGGTCCGGCCATGACGCCGGCGATGGAGGACACGATGATGATTCGACCCGAACCACGGGTGACCATCTTGGGAAGGGCGGCTTGGGTGACCTGCACGGTCCCGAAGACGTTGACTTCGAAGACACGACGCAGGCGAGCCATGGGGACGTCGGACATGGGGCCCGTTTCGCCCGCTCCCGCGTTGTTGATGAGCACGTCGATGTCCCACTTGCGCACCTTGTCCATGTCGGCGGGATTCGTGATGTCGACCTTTTCCACGCAGATGTTCGATGCCTCGTTGCGCAGAGCTTCGGCCTGTGCCTCGGTCTCGGTGGTGGCGATGACCTCGTGACCGCGAGCTGCGAGCGCAAGCGCCGCACCCTTGCCGAATCCGGAACCTGCCCCTGTGATCATGACTTTCTTGCCCATGTTTTTCCTTTCGATGGCCCGTCAGGGCTCTCCGATGATGACGTGAACCTCGCCCATGAAGACGGGGCTCGCGTCGACGTCCATGAAGTTCGGCTCGTCGGCCAGAAGTTCGTCACGAAGGCGCGCCACCTCGTCGGCCGGAGCAGTCGATGCGACACGGTAGATCTCGCTCAGTCCGTCGAATGCAGGAGGAGCATTGCGTTCGCGCGCCAAAGGATTGTCGTCGGCGTTGGCGGGCGTGTGGTTCTGGATGTAGCGGACGAAACCCCAGACGTCGGGTCGACCAAGGGCCCACGGAGCGTGGATGTCGTGCCAATGTCGCTTGAAATCCTCGCGCGAGATTCCGTCACGTCGACGCAGAACGGCCGTGCCGCGCAGTCCGGTCTTCGGGCCGTCGAGCACGGGGTCTTCGTCGGCGATCCAAATGGGGGAGTTGGAATGGTCGATGAAGTTTTTTTCGTCGTCGAGGAGTGCTTGCGAGGCGGTGGCAAGGGCGTTCGCATCGGTCGAACGCCTGCTCGGGTCGACCCAGAGTTCCGCAACGCCGTCGAAACACGGAACCTTCGTGGGTCGCGCTTCGTGGAGGGTGTGGACCTGCTGGTAGCGAATGATCCCGAGTGTCGCCGCATGGCGGGCGACGAGCGGACCGTGCGTGGTGCGCCAGTAGGTCTGAAACTCGTCTCGGGTCAAGTGACCGAGCCGCCGGAGCGGGAAGATGATCCGCTTTCCCATGACCCTGTTCTAGTCGGTGTGTGGAAGCATGACGCATGCCCGTGAATCGCAAGGTGATCCTGAAGTCCCACCCCAAGGGGCGTCTCAGTCCCGACAACTTCGACATGGCCGAAGAGGAGGTCCAGCCACTTCGGCCCGGGACGGTCTGTGTCAGGGTCGACCACCTTTCGATCGACGCCTTCATTCGCACGACTCTCGACGGCGGTGGATTCCACCAGTCGGCAAAGTTGGGTGGCGTGATCCCGGCGCTCGGCATCGGGACCGTTGTGGACAGCGCCGATCCGTCGCTTGCCGTGGGTGACGTCGTGACCGGGCCGATGTGTTCCCAAACCCATGCGGTGCTTCCCGCTGCGATGTGCGCCAAGGTCGACGTTGATCTGGCGCCTCCCACCGCCTTCCTGGGAGCATTGAGCATTGCGACGGGCCTGACCTCCTACGTGGGAATGAAGTACGTCGCCCGGATCGCCGGCGGGGAAACCGTGGTTGTTTCCGGCGCCGCAGGTGCGGTCGGATCCCTCGCCGGACAGGTTGCACGACTGCTGGGTGCGGGAAAGGTGATCGGAATCGCAGGAGGCCCCGACAAGTGTCGCTTCCTCACGTCGCAGCTCGGCTTTGATGCCGCCGTTGATTACAAGGCGGGCGACGTGTCAGCGAAGCTTGCGGAGGTGGCGCCAAACGGTGTCGACGTGTTCTGGGACAACGTTGGCGGAGACGTGCTCGACGCGGTGTTGCTCAACCTTGCCGTCGAAGCCCGCGTGGTTCTGTGTGGCGCCGTCTCGCAGTACGAGAACATGGCCGACGTGCGGGGGCCGAAGAACTATCTGAAAATTGCCGAACGCGATGCGAGCATGTTGGGGTTCACGATCTTCCACTATCCCGACCGATACGCAGAAGCCACATCCGTGATGGCGGGGTGGTTGGCCTCGGGTGACCTCATCGTTCACGAGACTCTCGAAGTCGGCCTCGACCGTTTCCCGGCTGCCGTGCGCGGGCTCCTTGACGGCGGCAACACGGGCAAGTTCCTCCTCAAGGTCGGCTGATCGCGGTCACGGGAGAATTCGCACGTTGGGTACTGTGCCCATGGGGGCATTGGCAAACGAAATCGACCCGCGTGAATTCGATTCACCCGGTTACCAAAAG
>CAZVPL010000002.1:30738-35259 GCA_964629075.1 uncultured Bifidobacterium sp.
GGCATTGGCAAACGAAATCGACCCGCGTGAATTCGATTCACCCGGTTACCAAAAGGATCCCTTTCCGCTCTACAAGCGACTGCGTGATCACCATCCACTTTTCCGCGACAGGTTCCACAACCGCTGGTTGATCAGCCGTTACGACGACGTCAACGCGGCGTTCCAGGACAACGAAAGCTTCGACCGCGCCCTCTACAAGGTCGATGGCCCCTATGTGTTCGGCTCGTCCCATGTGTTTGGGCCCAACATCTTGGAATACGGCAACAGCGACCGCCATCGATGGTTGCGCAACATCATCGCCGCCCAGTTCGTGGGCCAGGGCCTTGTCTCGTTCATTCCCTTCATCGAGAAGATCGCGGGCGAGTTGCTCGAGGATTGCATGACGGACGGCGAGGTGGAACTGGTCAGCCGATTCTCAAACCAGTTTCCGATCCGTGTGATTTCAAACATCCTTGGCCTGCCGCGCGCCGACGAAGAGCGTTTCGTCGGCTGGTACCAGGCGCTCATCGCGGGCCTCGGCTTCGGCGGCGAGCATCTGGCGCGGGGGATCGCGGCCCGCAACGAGATGTGGAAATACCTCGAGCCGATCATCGAAGAGCGGCTGCGCAAGCCTGGCGACGATCTTCTGTCCAAAATCGCGATCGCGGAACTCGACGGCCAGCGAATGTCGATGGATGAAGTCAAGGGGTTCATTGCACTGCTGCTGGCGGCGGGCGGTGACACCACCGACAAGGCGATTGCGAACATGTGGTACCACATGCTCTACACGCGCCCCGACCAATTCGAAGACGTGAAGAAAGACCCTTCACTCTGGGAGAACGTCTTTGCCGAGATGATGCGGTACGACGCAGTCGTGCACGTTCAGTCGCGTTACACGACGCGTGAAGTCGAGATGCACGGCAGGGTGATTCCCGAACGGTCACTCATGATCCTTCTGCTCGGTTCCGGCAACCGCGACGAGCGGGTGTTCTCCAACCCCGACACGTTCGACATCCATCGCACCGACATGCACATGGGTCGCGAAAACCGCTCGGCCCGCTACAAGGACAAGTTGCCCGGACACCTCGGCTTCGGTGTCGGTCAGCACTTCTGTATGGGTTACGCAATGGCGCGACAAGAGGCCGTCATCGCTTGTACCCGGATGATGGAAGTGATGAAGAACCCGCGTCCGAAGTTTGCAACGCACGAAGGCATTTCGTCGCCGAACATCGACAGTGGCGGATTCCGGTCGCCTCAGGAACTGTGGATCGAGTTCGACCGGTGATGCGATGCGAGTGACGATCGACCTCGACAAGTGCATCATGGCCGGAGAGTGCGTCTACAACCATCCGTGGCTGTACGAGTTCAACGACGACAATCAACCCTCGGTGAAGGTTGCGGTACTCACCACCGACGACCAGAAACTTGGTGCCCGGCAATCGCGTGAGGTGTGCCCCAGCGGGGCGATCGAACTGCACGACGAGTGATCATCTCGGCGTAGTCTCGGGTCGCATCACCATGTTGCGAACAGAGGGGGAAATCATGGGTCAACTCGACGGGAAGGTCGCGATCGTCACCGGGGCCGGGCGGGGTATTGGCAAGGCCATCGCGAAGGTCTACGCAAGGGAGGGCGCCAAGGTGTGTGTGGCCAGCCGGACCGCGGCGAACGTTGATGTCGTCGTGAACGAGATCCGGGCCGAGGGCAACGTGGCAATCGGCGTTCCGACCGACGTCGGGAAGAAAGCGGATATCTGGAACATGGTCGCCGAGACGGTGAAAGCGTTCGGGCCCGTCGACATTCTCGTGAACAACGCTCAGGGCTTCGGAACGGAGAAGAGTCCCCGCGCGTCCACGATTCCAACCCCGATCGAAGACACCGACGACGATGAGTGGGATTACACCTTCCGCACCGGGGCAACCGCGACGTTGTGGGGAATGCAGGCTGTTTTTCCCTACATGAAAGAACGTGGCGGACGCATCATCAACTTCTCATCGGGTTCGGGCCTCGAAGGCTTCCCGGGGAACACCTGCTACAACGCAACAAAAGAAGCGATCCGGGCCCTGACACGCACCGCGGCGCGCGAGTGGGGCAAGTACGGCATCTCGGTCAACACCGTCAACCCGTCGTTGAAGACCGAGGCGTGGGACAACTGGGCGGCGAACAACACCGAGTTCGTCGAGGGGTTGAAAGAGAAGATGCCCCTGGGTTTCCTCGGTGACGCAGAGCAACACGGTGGCCCCTGGCTGGTCTGGCTGGCGAGCACCGGTGGGGACTACATCACGGGGATGACGTTCTTCCTGAACGGCGGGCGCTACATGAACTGATCGGGGAACGGCCTCAGACGAGGCCGTTTAGGTGTGATGTCAGCGTCATGACAAAGCCGTCGATCGGCGGCTGCATGCGGTCGGCGATGATGTCGGCTTCGATTTCGTCACGCACACGCATGAGGTGCACGTTTTTCCAGTTCCGCCCGTCACCCATGATCGTGCCCTCGACATTGAACGTGGCGCCCGGAAACGGTCCGGCCGAGACAACCATCACGATGTGCTCGAGGGACAAGCCTCCGCTGGGGCGGGAGCGCGTGTTCAGCTCGGCATTGCGAGGTGTGCAGCACGGGAGAATGGTTCGCAGCATTCCGGCACTCTTGTGAACGTGCTTTTCGGCGAAGTCCTTGCGACTTTGCATGTCGATGAAGGACCGGCGCGTGGGGTAGCGGACGATCGCGATGCGATCCCAATCATCTCCGAGGACGGAAGTTCGAACGTCGGCGGCGAACATGATGTCGGCGCCGATCTTGTTGAGAACCGAGGACGGGTTGTATCGATCGTCGGCCTCTCGACCGCTGATCATGGTGTCCTGATCGTCGTACCGGGCAACGTCGTGATACTTCATGAGGTTGACCATGAAGATCGGGCCATCTTCCTCGGCTGGTCGCGTGGCAAGGTGAAGGCCGTAGTCCTTGTCGATCCGACCGTAATCGTGCCTCAGTTTCGGATTGTCGGACGCCATGTTGCCCCCCGTGTCGTGTCGCGATGCGACACGACAAAGGTAGCCGTCAGGAGCCGTGGCTGATCGGGATTCGCTCTTGTTTCACCTTCGCCGCAATCATGGGGATCCGGACCTCGAGGATGCCGTCTTTGTACTCGGCCTTGATGTCCTGTTCGGCCGTGCCGGCGGGAAGTGTGACCGTGCGGACAAACGAACCGTATTGAAACTCGCTGCGATAGTGGCGACGGGACTCGGTCTTTTCCTCTTTGTGGCGTTGAACCGAGATACGCAGAGTGGAATCGGACTTGGTGATCTCGATGTCCTTGTCCGGGTCGGCGCCCGGCACCTCGGCGCGCACGACCATCTGGCCGTCTTCCTGAAACTCCTCGACCCGAATCGTTGTTTCGGTCATGAGATCCAGCCACCCACGGTCGAAGTCAAAGAATGGGCGATCGGGCAACAGGGAGGGCCAACTGAGGTCGTTGCTCACGCGTCGGAGAAGAGACATGGTGTTCCTTTCGGTTGTCGGTCTGAAAACCGCGAAGGTAACGAAGCATCCGTCGGATCCCGAGGGGCGAGGATCGATGGTGACGGGTGTTCGGGTCTAACGTGAGAATCGTCATGACACGCAAACCAACTGTGAAAGGACATGTGCTCGCGGCGCGAAACGCCCGTGTGTTGTACGTGCCGTCGACAAAGGTTGCGTCGAGCACTCTCCGGCGTCTTTTGGCCGAGGCCAACGGAACGTTCCGGCCGGATTTGGTTCCGTACCTTGACGGTCCGACGATTTCGGTCGATCAGAGTGTCCACAACATGATGATCAACGGTCTCGTGCACATGGAACTCCTCTCTGATCGCGACCAACGAGAGATGAAGTTGTCACCCGAGTGGTGGAGGATCGCTGCTGTGCGCAACCCCTATGCACGGCTCTATTCGGCCTGGGAGAACAGGATCCTCTTCAGGGCGCCCGGCCAGGTATTGCCGCAAGCCTGGGAGGAGTGCACCGATGTCATCGCCGATGGCGCCATCGACATCGGAGCCACCTTTCGTCGGTTCGTGGCGGTTCTCGCCGAAAAACCCCACGTCTTCGGACGCGATTCACACTTCAAGTCACAGTCGTCGCATTTTGATCTCACGCCCCTCGATCTCACGCACCTGGTGCGTCTCGACCGTGAGGGGGAGCTGGCCCGATTCGCCACCGAACTCGGTCAGCGAGTGGGTAAGACGTTGGTACCCCAGCGGTTGAACGAGGGACTGGGACTGACGTATCGCGATGTTGTCGACACGGCCACGGCTGATCTGATTCGACAGATTTTCTCCGACGATTTTGAACGCTTCGATTTCGTGCCTGAGGTTTTTCCGGCCGCCCTGCCCGCGATGGTCGCCTCGCAGAGAGAGACGCAAGCAATTCGCTATGCGCGATCGGTCACCGAGCGGCTCGAGCAGTTGTCGCGTCTCGCGCGGTACCGCACGACGACCCGCCACCTCGCAGCACAGGCGATGCGCAACCTCGGTATCCGCCGTTAGGGCACCGTTGTTGTCGTCGATGTCGG
>CAZVPL010000002.1:35359-88120 GCA_964629075.1 uncultured Bifidobacterium sp.
TCGACGCAACAGTCGTTGTCGTTGTGGTCGGCGCGACTGTCGTCGTCGTGGTTGTTGGTGCGACCGTTGTCGTTGTCGTTGTCGTGGGTGGTGGCGTGAAGAAGGGCCCGCCCCAGCCCCAACGAATGTCGACTGGTGCACCGAGCGGTGTCCCCGCGGTTTCGGGAAGAGCGTCGAGGGCGGTACGAAGCTGTGTCCAGCCGTCCCATGCCGACACGCCCGTGGTGGGGCAGCCTCCGCGCACCTGCGTGCATGCCGCTGTTTGAACCGACATGCCCGGGAATCTGACACTCACCCCGAGCGTCTTGGCGCGTGCTGCGATGCGAGCCCACTGCCGTGCCTGTGTGCCCGTCTTGGTGTGGATCTGGGGCACCATCACGATGTTCGGCCCGGCTTGGGCCGACACCCACACCACGTCGTCGATCGTCCAGTTGTTCCCGCAGACGATCCGGTCGGGGACCGTCGGACACCCGTCCGCCGAGCCGAAGTTCCAAAGACGAATCGATGAGGTGGCTCGTACGAAACCGTCGACCCATGCACGGGCCTGTCCCGCAGGACCCCATCCGGGCTCAAGGTCGTTTGCCGCCGACACGGTGACTCGAGGGTCGGCGATGGCGCGCGCCGCGCTGACGAGCTGAGCCCAACGAGCACCACCTGCGAAGCCGTTGTACATGGTGATGCCACCGGAGTTGCTGGTTCCGATGGCGACTTCCCACGGACCCGAGCCACACCGGGCGAGTCCGGCGCTCCAGGCTGCGGCAACCTTTGCGATGTTGTCGTACGAGAGCGCCAGGCCGAATCCCGTCGTCCCGCCCTCGATTTGTCGGCCAAACGACAGGATGATGACGCCCTGGGGCACGGTTGATGCTTGCTCGCACGCTGCCTTTTCCGCCGCAGGAAGCGTGACGTCGAGTGGGAAGACGTCCTTGCCGCGTACGTAGCTACCGATCGGCACGGACCAACGGTTCGATGCCTTCTCGGGAACCGCCGTCGGGTACCAGACTGCCGGCTCCGTTGGGTTCGTGTTCGGTGTGGCGCCGGTGCCCCTTGCCGCTTCGGTCATCGGTGAGACGATGCGGAACGTCTTGAAGCGAACGACAGCCCGTGTTCGACTGAGTTTGATGGTGAGGCGAATGGTGCATCGTCCCGAGAGCGACACCACGAGCATGCTTTCGATGCGCGAGCACCTGCCTCGCACCAGCCACGTTCGCTTTCCCGGCGTGATCGTGCTGACGAGACTGTCGAGTGGGACCGTTGACCCGGCGGTGAGAGTGTTCGTCGTCCACGAGACACGGTGGACGACCGGTGAAGCGGCTGACGCCGCCGAGGGCGACGCAATGAGAGCCACGGTCATTGTGACGATGGCGAGAACGGTCGCAACTTTGCGACGAAGGATGTTCGTCGATACATCCATACGCATTTGCAACGATATCGCCGGAAGAACACGCATGCATCCGTAGGTTGATTGCATGCAGCACGAAACAATCGTGATCGTCGGTGTCACGCGGGATCACAGCGAGATTTGGTCTCTTGATGAACGCCAAAGTGCACCGCTTGCGATCGTGTTGCGACACGACGAGCAGTCCGAACATCGACACGTGCGCACGGGACAGTTCGCGCACGGCCATGGATCGAACGAAGGATTCAACGGATACTTCGGTGACATCGCTGCACTTCTGCAAAATGCCAACGAAGTGATGTTGGCGGGTCACGGAACCGGCAAGGCAAGTGCAATGGAGGACTTTGCCGAGTATCTGCGAGACCATCACACGAACGTGTTTTCCAAGGTGACCGAGTTGCGTTACGTCGACCTACCCCACACCACCGGTCGGCAGTTGGCTGCTCTCGGACGCAAGTGGAAGCGCGAACAGAAACTGACGGGTCAGAACGATTGAGTCGTGTCTACGACGAGTACCGCGGCGGACGCTTCTCCGTTCGCGCCCGCAGTGTTTCCTGTGCATCGTCGGAGAAAGTCGCCATGATCTGCTGACGATTCTCGAGATCGATCGCGGCCTGCAGGCCGGGAATCTCGAGCGCGGTCCACATTCCTTCCTTGGTCAAGGCGACGCCGATGGGGCTGTTTTGCATGATCTCCACGGCCTTTTCGTAGGCGCGGTCGAGGAGCGCCGCCGTCGGTACGGTCTCGATGACCAAGCCGATTCGTTCTGCTTCGGAGGCATCGAAAATCCGGCCGGTCAGCATCAGCTCTTGCGCGCGAGCCGCCCCGATCAATCGGGGCAGCAACCAGCTCGTGCCGATGTCGCAGGCCGAGAGGCCGATGCGGATGAATGCAGCATTGAACTTGGCCTCGGTCGAGGCGATGCGGACGTCCGAGCCGAGAACCAATGCGAAACCACCGCCCGCCGCGGGTCCGTTGACTGCCGCAATGATCGGCTGCGGGATCGAGCGCATGTGGGGAATGAGGGATGCGATGTGCTTCTGTGTCGCAAACGAAGCCTCGACCTTTCCCGGCTGCTTCCGTCCGGGTGCCACGCCGTACCCGCCGAGGTCGAGCCCCGCGCAGAAACCGCGACCCGCGCCCGTGAGAACCACAACGCGCACAGAGGAATCGTCGGCCAATTCATCGAGGGTGTGATGCAGTTTCTCGACGAGCTCGCTCGTCATTGCGTTCAGCTTGTCGGGACGATTGAGCGTGACGAGCGCGATACCGCTGGCAGGAGTGGTGACCTCAACGACGGACATGGAGCAATCATGTCACGCACCCTTTCGAGCCGGAAGCACGAGTCGATACGTCAGGTTCACCCGGGGTGAGATGCTGCGCTTGGTCCTTGCGATGCGGTGTTTCCAGTGCGTCTGGGTGGCGCCACTCATGACGAGAAGGGACCCATGGGGGAGTACGACACTGATCGTCTCGCCGGTGATGCGGTGCCGGAAGTCGAACCGTCGCTCGTCACCGAACGACAAAGAGGCGATCACCGGCTCGGGGCCGAGTTCCGCTTCATCGTCGGCGTGCCACCCCATCGAATCGTCACCCGAGCGGTAGAGGTTGGCGAGTACCGAGTTGAACCTCGTTCTCGTCGCCCGTTCACACGCGACCCGCAGACCCGCAAGCGTGGCCGTCCATGGTTCGGGTGAGCGGCGCACACCCGAGTAGGTGTATGCCACGCCGGGATCGCCGATCCAGGACGACAAGCGGGGTTCGCTCATCTTTTTTCCGAAGAGAACGAGATCATGGGACGCCCATGGCACCTCTTCGAAGAGGGTCGCGAAGAGCTGGTCTGACTCGGTTCGCGAGAAGAACGACGACATCAATCGGGCCGATCCATCGCAGGAGAGCACCTCGTGCCATTGGCCATCGCGGGAGTCTTGGAGGTCGAGCTTCACGTCACGGTCAGAATAGGATTGAACAAAGGGGGAAGAAGTGTCCCAAGTCGACTACAACCCGTTCAGTGGACCCGATTTCGAGGATCCCGCCGCCGCGCACAAGCGTCTGCGCGAGGCCTGTCCCGTCCACCGGTTCTCCGGGGGAGGATTCGAATTCGTCAGCCTCACCAAGCATGACGACGTGCTGGGCGCCCTGAAGAACATCGAGGCTTTTTCCTCGCTGTGGGGACAGGGCCCCCATCGAAAACCGGCGATTGCGCTTTTCAACGATCCGCCCGAACACACACGTTTCCGCCGACTCATCAACACCTCATTCACGCCGCGGGCCGCCATGGCGCTCGAGCCGATGATCGTTGCGCTCGTCGACGAACTCGTCGACGAGATGCTCGCCGACCCATCGCGAACCGGCGATCTCCACGACGCATTGGCGATGCCACTGCCGGTTGTCGTCATCGCCCGCATGCTCGGCGTGCCCGAAGAAATGCGCGACACGTTCAAGGAGTGGAGCGACTCTCAACTGCAGGGTATGAACGGAACAGACCCTGCGCGTGAAGCGCGAGCGCGCAAGGCACTGGCCGAGTACATGCTGGCCGAAGCCGAAAAACGTCGTGTGATCGCCAGGGCGGGTGGCGACATGCCGCGCGACATCATTTCCGACATCGTGGCCGCATCGCTCGACGATGAACGGCCCATCACCGATGCAGAGATGCTGTCGCTTCTCACCCAAATTCTGGTCGGAGGCAACGAGACGACCACCTCTCTCATCACCAACCTGCTGTGGCGGCTCCTCGGTGAGAGAACGCTGTGGGAACAGGTCGTCGCAGATCCGAGCCTCGTCGACGTTGCAGTCGAAGAAAGCCTGCGCTTCGATCCTCCCGTTCTTGGCCTCTACCGCACCACCACGTGTCCGGTAACGATGTCTGGCACGGAGATCGCGCCCGAGGAGAAGGTTCACGTGTTGTACGCGTCGGCGAACCGTGATCCCGATGTGTGGGAACACCCCGACGAATTCAGGCTCGATCGAGATCCCAACCGTCTGCGTCAGCACCTGTCGTTCGGGTTCGGCACCCATGTGTGTCCGGGTGCGGCTCTCGCGCGAACCGAGGCACGCGCCGCGCTCCACAAGTTGGTGTCCGCCGTTCCGACGTTGCGGATGGCGGGCGATCCCGAGCGCATCGAAACCTTCTTGTTGTGGGGCAAGCGAACGTTCCCCGTCACATGGTGAGCTGACCCGCACCCGCCGGGTTCACCACCCTTTTTTGGTTTCACCATTCTTTATGGCTTCACCATTCTCTTTATGGCTTCACCATTCCATCATCGGGTCGTAGACGGCGTTCTGGTTACCCATTGCATTGCCGGCATCGGCGGTCAGCAGTTGGCCCGTGATCGATCGAGCCGCGGGTGAACAGAGAAAAATGATGTGCGCGGCGGTTTCCTCGGGACTCTGAAGCCGACGAATCGGGGTGTCGTTGATGACGCGCTGCGTGTAGGCCGCAACATCGGGGGAAATGTTGGCAACTTCCTCTTCACGGAAGCCTTGTGTGTCGACGGGTCCCGGAGCCAACGCGTTCACCGTGACGCCACGGTGGGCGAGGTACAGAGCCGCTGTTCTTGTGAGGTTGACCACTCCTGCACGGGCGGCACCGGAGTGAATGAAGAGGGGTGCCCCACGTTCACCTACTTGGTTGTGGACGATGTTGACCACCGAGCCGTCTCCTGCGGCGATGAGATCGGGGACGAACCTGCTCATCATGTTCCAGGTTCCGTGCAAGTTGAGGTCGACGACGGCGCGGAAGCCCCGGTCGGAAATCTGCGACGGTCTGGCGGGGAACTGGCCTCCGGCGTTGTTGACGAGATAGTCGAGCTTGCCGAATTCGCCGATGACGTGGTCGCGGAGCGCCTCGACGCTTTCCGTGTTGCGAATATCGGTCACGAACGATGTGGCCGGTCGACCGATGTCGTGCAGATCGTGAAGGGTGCGCTCGAGGTTCCCCGCATCGCGTGCAGCAATCGCAACCGATGCGCCGAGCTCGGCGAAGCCGAGTGCCGTCGCGCGACCAATGCCGCGGCCACCACCCGTCACAAGAACCGTACGACCCGCAAAGAGCCCGGGCGCAAACGTTTCGGCAGCCGTCTTGGGTGTGCTCGTCATGCGGCGACAGTAGCGAAGTCAACTACGGTACGAATCATGCGGGCAGTGCTGTGCAGCGAATTCGGTCCCCTCGAGGGACTGCAAGTTGTCGAGATGGACGACCCCAAGTTGCGGTCGGGGCACGTGAGATTGAGAGTTCTGGCCAGTGGTGTGAACTACGTCGATGGTCTCCTGGCGCAGGGCCGATACCAAATCAAGCCCCCGTTGCCGTTTGTGCCGGGAATGGAAGTTGTCGGCGAGGTGGTCGAGGTCGCGAGCGATGCGCCGTCCTCTCTCGTCGGTTCACGGGTTCTCGCGAACCTCGGTTTTGGTGGATACGCGACGCAGGCAGTTGCTCATGCCGATCGCCTGATCAAGATTCCCGATGCGATGACAACCGGACAGGCGGCAAGTTTCCTGCAGAGTTATCTCACCGGTTGGTTCGCTTTCGTTCATCGGCTCGGTGTGGACCCGTCGAACCCTGCGTCGAATGCGGAAAAGTGGTTGCTCGTCCTCGGTGCCGGAGGTGGTGTCGGTCTCGCCGCGGTCGACATCGGTGTTGCCCTGGGATTCAACGTCATCGCCGCCGCCTCGACCGCCGAAAAGCGCGATCTGGCGCTCGCGCGCGGGGCCCGGCACGCTCTCGACGTCTCGTTGGGTGACAACGAGGTGAAGGAAAAAGCAAAGGAGTTGTCGGGGGGTGGCGTTGACGTGCTGTACGACCCCGTCGGTGGCTCGCTCGGGGAGGTCTGCCTGCGGGCGCTCGGCGAAGACGGGAACTACCTCGTCATCGGGTTCGTCGGGGGGATCCCGAAATTGCCGGCGAACCAAGTCCTCTTGCGCAACCGAAGGGTGACGGGGGTCGACTGGGGAGCGTGGGCCCTGAGAAATCCCGACGCCAACAACACCATGTTGCGCGAGGTACTCGTATTCATCGAGAAGGGATTTCTGTCGCCCGTCGAACCGACGACATATCCACTCTCCCGAGCCGCCGAGGCATTGGCTGATCTCGAGGCTCGTCGCGTGGCGGGGAAGGTCGTCTTGTTGCCCGACTGAGAACGGGCGAGAACTAGGGTTGCCCCATGGCAAAACAGAGACCCTTCAGATTCGGCGCAAAGGCAAAAGTTGCGAACAGCGGCAAGGAATGGGCCGACATCGCCAAGCAGGCCGAGGACCTGGGATACGTCAGTCTGCAGATCGACGACCACTACACGAAGCAGTTGGCGCCGGTTCCGGCAATGATGGCGGCCGCGTGTGCGACGTCAACGCTGAAGGTCGGCACGTTGGTCGCGGGCAACGACTTCCGTAATCCCGTTGTGTTCGCGAAGGAAGCTGCGACCATCGACATGCTGTCCGATGGTCGTTTCATGCTCGGCCTCGGCGCGGGCTGGATGAAAGAGGACTACACGATCACCGGCATCCAGCAGGACGATGCGATGACCCGTATCAACCGCATGGAAGAGGCGATTGACGTGATGCGCGGACTCTGGGGTGCGGGACCGTTCTCGCACAACGGCCGCTTCTACAGCGTCTCTGAAATCGATGCCTGGCCGAAACCCGTATCGAACATTCCGATCATCGTCGGCGGTGGCGGTGAGAAATTGCTCGCAATGGCCGGGCGCAAGGCGGACATCGTCGGTATCAACCCGAAGATCGTCGGCCGATCAATCAACCCACGGTCCATGGCAACCGCTGCGGCCGACGTTGTGGACGAGAAGATCCGGTTCGTGAAGGCGGGTGCCGGCGATCGATTCGATGACGTCGAATTGTCGTTGCAGGTGTTCGTCACGGTGGTGACCGACGACCCGAAGGGTGTTGCGGAAAAGTACGCTCCGGCCTTCGGCCTGCCGCCTGAGGTTGTCCTCACCGCGCCGTACTTCCAGATCGGCAGTGTCGCTCAGATCACCGAGAATCTCATCGCTCTCCGCGAGCGGTGGGGCATCAACTACATCGCGTTCCAGCAGGACGCGACCGCGGCGATGGCGCCCGTGGTTGCTCAACTCAGCGGCAAGTGACGGTCAATCCGAGGCTCGCGCCGTTCGGTACGACGATCTTCGCCGAGATGTCGGCGTTGGCCGCCGAACTTGGCGCGGTGAACCTCGGACAAGGCTTTCCCGACACCGACGGCCCCTCCGAAGTTCTCGACACGGCAGTCGAGGCGATTCGCTCGGGGTTGAATCAATACCCCCCGGGGCCGGGAATGCCCGTGCTGCGCGAGGCGATTGCCAACCACCAGCGCCGGTTCTACGGGGTCGACTACAACCCCGACAACGAGGTGCTGGTGACTGCCGGTGCGACAGAGGCGATTGCAGGAGCGCTGCTCGGGTTGCTTCAGACCGACGATGAAGTCGTCGTTTTCGAGCCGATGTACGACAGCTATCAGGCGTGCATCGCCCTCGCCGGTGCGCGGGCGGTTCCCATTGTCTTGCAACCTCCCGGTTACAGGCCCGACCTCGATGCACTGCGTCGGTCCATCGGGCCCCGCACCAGGGCGATCCTGGTGAATTCCCCCCACAACCCGACGGGAACGATGTTCACGGCGGACGAGATGGCGGCCATCGCGCGCATCGCCACCGAACACGACCTGATCATCATCTCCGACGAGGTGTACGAACATTTGGTGTTCGACGGTCTGAGGCATCGCAGCATGGCCGAGCATCCCGGTGCGCGAGAGCGAACACTGGTGATCTCGAGCGGAGGGAAGACCTTCCGTACGACGGGATGGAAGATCGGTTGGTTGTGTGGTCCGGCGAACCTCGTTGCGGCCGCCCGAGCCGCCAAGCAGTTCCTGACGTACGTCAACGGCGGACCGTTTCAACCTGCGATAGCTCGCGGCCTCGGATTACCCGACGCTTATTTTGCAGACGTGGCGCGGGACCTCCAAGAGCGACGTGATCAGCTTGTGCCGGTGCTCGAGTCGGTGGGCTTCGAAGTGTTTGCATCGTCATCGACCTACTTCGTCACCGTTGATATCGCACCGATTGCCCCGGACTCGGGTGGAAAAGACTTTTGCCTGCGCATGGCCCGCGATGCCGGCGTGGTGGCGATCCCGAACGAGGTGTTCTACACGGCAGAGAACCGAGCGGCCGGACGCAGTCTCGTTCGCTTTGCCTTCTGCAAGCGCCGCGAAGTGATCGCCGAGGCATGTGAGCGTCTGGGAAGATGGAAACCGTGAAGGTCGCGGCGATTCAGCACGACATTGCGTGGCTCGACCGCGAGACGAACTTCGCCCGTATCGAGCCCATGGTTCGCGAAGCCGCGTCCAGCGGCGCCCGTCTCGTCGTCTTGAGTGAGATGTTCTCCACCGGCTTTGCGATGGGAGACGAATGGGTCGGCCAACTCGCAGAGCAACGCGATGGCGTGTCGTCGCGGTTCCTTCTCGACATGGCATCGTCGTACGACACTTGGATTGCCGGTTCCTGCCCGGAGGTCGCGCCCGATTCACGGCTTCCAGCGAACACCCTGGTGATTGCCGGGCCCGAGGGAGACATTCACAGGTACGAGAAGATCCATCCGTTCACCTACGGTGGGGAAGACCGTTATTTCCGGAAAGGGTCCGACCACCTCACGGTGGACATCGACGGAGTGAGGGTCAGCGGCTTCGTGTGTTACGACCTGCGTTTCGCCGATCACTTCTGGTCGCTGGCAGATCAGACCGACTTGTACATTGTCCCCGCGAACTGGCCGGCATCCCGTGCCGAGCACTGGTCGACGTTGCTCGCGGCGCGTGCGATCGAGAACCAGGCGTACGTCATCGGGGTGAACCGCGTCGGAACGGGCGGAAACCTCAACTACGGCGGAGGCTCACGCATCGTCGGTCCCTTTGGCGAGAATCTGGCCCAGGCCGGGGGTGGCGAAGAGATTCTCTACGCCGAGGTCAATGCCGATCTGGTGGCTGAAACCCGGGCGAAGTTTCCGTTCCTTCGCGACAGGTGACGGTCACCTCAACTTGGGCCAATTGGTGAAGCGTTCGAGTGCGGCAAGCGTCGACTCCATTGCGTCGGGGTGAACCGGATGCGAGATGAGGAATCCCTGGGCTTTCGCACAACGAAGGTCGGCGAGTGACTGCAATTGACGGATGCTCTCGACTCCCTCGGCGACGGTGTCGAGGCCGAGGGCATCGGCCATGGCGATGATGGTCTTCACGAGCGACCTGGCGCTCACGTCATCGGCGATACCCGAAATGAACGCCCGGTCGATCTTCAGCCGCTGGATCGGAAAGCGCTGCAAGAGGGAAAGCGACGAATAGCCCGTACCGAAATCGTCGATTGCAACACGCACGCCGACGGCGTTGAGGCGCCGCAGCGTCGCGAGCGCCTGATCGGGTTCCGCGATCATCACGCCCTCTGTGACCTCGAGCCAGAGTTGCTGTGGCCGGATTCGTGATCGGGTGAGGGCCTCGTTGACGGCTGAAGTGAAATTCGGATCGTGCAACTGGCGGGGCGACACGTTCACCGACATCGATGCCGAGTCGGGGCACACCCCGCGGTCGATCCAATCGCGCAGGTGGGACAACGCCTCGAGAAGGGCCCATGCGCCAATCGGCACGATCGTGCCTGTTTCTTCGGCGATCGGGATGAATTCAGCGGGGGACACGGTGGTTCCGTCTTCTTGTTCCCAGCGCATGAGGGCCTCGAAGCCGATGACATCGCCGAGTTGGATGTCGATGATGGGTTGATGAACGAGCCGAAGTTCGCGTCTCTCGAGGGCGCGATACAGTGCGGTTTCGATCGAGAGACGTTGCGTGACGCGCTCGAGCATGGAATCGTCGAAAATGGCGATGCAGTTGCGGCCCGCGTCTTTCGCACGGTACATCGCGGTATCGGCGTTGCGCAGCAGTTCCTCGGCGGTCAGCGAACCGGTGGGTGATCCGAGTGCGACGCCGATGCTTGCCGACACGAAGACGTCACCCTGCGAGACTTGAAGCGGCTCATGGAAGGCCGCCAACACGCGTTCAGCCAGTTGCATGGCGTCACCGGTGGTTCGTGACGCCGGATCAAGAACGACGAACTCGTCGCCGCTGATACGACCTACGTGGGCGCGTTCGGGAATCGTGTGACGAAGGCGTCGGGCCACTGCCAAGAGGACGTCGTCGCCTGCGCCGTGGCCGAGTGAGTCGTTGATGTTCTTGAACCGGTCGACGTCGATGAAGAGAACGGTGGGTCGACGATCGGCCCGCCAGGATTGCTCGAGTGCGTCGGAGATGTGGTCGAGCATCAAGTTGCGGTTCGGCAGCTGCGTGAGCGGGTCGGTTTGCGCCAGCTCGACGAGCACGGCCTGGGAACGCGCATTGTCGCGGACGGCCTGAATCACCCGCGCAGTGACAGCTGTTGCGAGAACGAAGAGCGACACGGTGCGCACAACGCGATCGAGGCGGTCCTGTGGATCCATTGTCGAGACGACGAGGAGCGGAACGATGAGGGCCAGAGTGGTGAGAACGAGGCGCCCGAGCAACGGCCGGCGAAGGCGAATGGATCCCCGTTGGCTCAGTCCGCGAACCGACGGGTGGAGGAACGTTGCGGCCGCCAAGAAGAGAGACGTGACGTATGGGGCATTGCCGTAACGGGTGGCGACGGACAGATGACCCGACTTTTCGAGGGCGTAGAACAGGTCTCCGACGAGTGAGAGGGAAATCGCGCCGGACAACAACCACACCGCGGCCGTTCGGTTCGCGTCGGAAAAGAGCAATGAGGCGAGAAGGAAGAGCACGACGGTGCTCGTCGCAAGGGTGACGCCTCGAAGGCCGGTGACGACGTTCGGTTCCACGATCGCGTCGATGGAGGGCTGGATCAGCAGTACCCAGATGAGAATCCACGTGCCGAGTGCGACGATGAGACCATCGCCGAGTGAGCGCATCAATGAAGCGCCACTGCGCCGCACGGTGACCACGAGCAGCGCCACTGCAAGGGTCACTTGAACGGCGAGAAATCCTGCCTCGGTGGCGATTCTCAGGCCGGTTCCTTCGCCGGAACCGTCGAGAATCTGCGCGGCGGTGGAAAACACCGCAATGGCGAGCACGAAGGACCACGTCGCCGCGGACGGTCGGTGCGTCGCAAGGCCGGCGATGACACCCACTGCGAGGAGGATTGTCGCGGCCAAGTAGATGACGTCGTTCGTGGGCCGGTCGTCGATGAGCGCATGGCAGACCCCGGCGATGACACCGAGGACCACGAGTACCCACGCAATGCGGGAAAAGCTTGTACGCACTGGGTTTTGAGCGTACACATGCCCGCATTTCGGTGGGTGGATCAATTACTCTGGCGATGGGCGGAGAGTCACCCGGATTGATTTCTCATGCATGTCACTCGACACTCCGCCATCTCCGATCCAACGTTGATCGACCGACTCTGGTTGCTGTATACGCGCGCGTACCTGCCTGTTGCCGAAGAGACGGTGACTCACGAGATGCTCGACAGGATGGAGTTCGCAGACCAGTTGCGTTCGTCGGTGAATCGCGTGTGGGTGGTCTGGGACGCCGAACGTCCCGTCGCGATGACCGTAATATCGACCGACGTGAGGACCACACGGTGGCTCTCCGAGCAGTATTTCGCCAAACATTTTCCCGATCGGTACGCGGCGGGTCAGGTCCACTACGTCGTGTGGGCAGTGGTCGACCCCGACTACGGCGCACGTGGAGCAGTGGTGCACCTCGGCAAGCACTGTCTCGCGGTCGAGGCCGAGGAGGGCGCCCTTCTCGTGTTTGACACCCCCGAGGTGAACCAGCCCAACGAGACCGGGGGCTCGGCCGAACTGCTGTTGAGGCTGGCGCGGATGGTGTCCGATGCAGAATTGGTGCCCATTTCGGTCCAGCGCTACTTCGCAATCAGTTTCCCGGCCCCGTCCCGCTACCGTGATGGAGCAGATGTCGAACACGTTCTCCAGCGCCCGGTCGGTTGACGTCGTCGTCCCCGGCGCACACTTGATGGCCGAGTTGCTCGGTCTCCGCGACGGAAATCTCCGACTCGTCGAGCGCGCCTTCCCCGATACCGACGTGTCCGTCAGGGGAAACATCATTCATCTTGAGGGCGGACACACCGAGATGGTCGGGCGGTTGTTCGAAGAATTGGTGCGCTTGTTGCAGCGAGGTGAGGCCCTTGACCAGATCGTCGTCGGTCGCTCCATTGAAATGGTGCGCAGCGACCAAAGTCCAAGCGACGTTCTCTCCGACGAAGTCGTGCGAATGCCAAAGGGTCGCTCGGCCAAGCCCAAGACCGCGGGACAAAAACGCTACGTCGATGCAATTCGCGAGAACGTCATCACTTTCGGGCTCGGGCCGGCAGGAACGGGAAAGAGTTGGCTCGCGGTTGCCATGGCGGTGCAGGCGCTCCAGGCCAAACAGGTTCAACGCATCATCCTCACGCGTCCCGCCGTCGAGGCGGGCGAACGTCTCGGATTCCTGCCCGGGGACCTGATGGCGAAGATCGACCCCTACCTGCGTCCGCTGTACGACGCGTTGTACGACATGCTCGAGCCTGAAGCTGCCGCGCGGTTGGTGGAGCGCCAGGCAATCGAGGTGGCTCCGTTGGCATTCATGCGCGGACGCACGCTGAACAATTCCTTCATCATCCTCGACGAGGCACAGAACACCACTCCGGAACAGATGAAGATGTTCCTGACTCGCATCGGTTTCAATTCTCGTGTCGTCGTCACCGGCGACCTCACGCAGGTCGACGTCGCACAGGGACGAAGCGGTCTTGTCGACCTGGAGCGCGTGCTGTCCGGAATCGATGGTCTCGCGTTCGTTCATCTCGGGAAGGCCGATGTCGTGCGGCACCGCATCGTGGCCGACATCGTCGCGGCCTACGAAGACGCCGGCCGGAACTAGTCCCACGATGGTTGGCTTCTTGTCACGTCAACGTCGGCCGCGTCGCGTCGGCGGCGAGGGATCGGTTCGTGTCTTTTGCGCCGACGAACAATCGGAGGTCGACCTCAACGTCGAGCGCTGGCAGAAGCTCGCGGGTGACGTTCTCGCTGCCGAGGGCGTACGCGGCGCGGCAGAACTCAGCATCCTTTTTGTCGACGAGCCCACGATTGCAGAGATGAACAAGGTGCACATGGGCAAGGCGGGCCCGACAGACGTTCTCGCGTTCCCCATCGATGCAGTGATCGTCGACGAGCCGGCGGGCCCCGGACGGGCCTCGCGGGGTCCCGACCGACCACATCCCGACAGTGACGATCATCCGTTGCTGCTCGGAGACGTTGTTCTCTGTCCCGCCGTTGCGGCTCGGCAGGCTCCGACCCACGCCGGAACCATCGCTGACGAGATCGCGCTTCTGGTGACGCACGGGGTGCTGCACGTCCTCGGGTACGATCATGCCGATGACGACCAGCGGATCGCCATGCAGCGACGTGAAACCGTCCTGCTTGAAGAGTTCCACTGGGGACGACCCGCTCCCAGCGGATTCCGAATCGACCACCCCGAAGACGGTGCGGTGACGTGACGTGTTGACACGCTCCGCTGCTTTCCTGGCAGCGACTCCAACCGGCAGCGACTGGGGAATGCTCGTCGCGATCGTCCTGCTTCTCATTGTGCTCATCTTCCTCGCTGCAGCCGAGATGGGACTGTCGAAGATGACGAAGCCGAAAGCGGCAGCCATGGCCGACCAGGGTCTCAAATCGGGCCGCGCTCTGTCGCGCCTCGTCGAAGATCCGGCACGGTGGGTCAACCCGATTCTCCTCACGGTCAACGTGTGTCAAACGGTTCAGGCCACCCTGACCGGTGTCGTAGCCGGACGTCTCTTCGGGGCGGCGGGTGTCGTCATCGGTATCGCGGTGAACGTCGTTGTCTTCTACGTTCTCGCCGAGGCGGTTCCCAAAACCTATGCCGTCATCTATCCGGAAAAGGCCGCGTTGTTGGCCGCCCGACCCGTGTGGACCCTTGCGAACTTCTGGCCACTGCAGATGGTGTCACGTGGTCTCATCTCCCTCACGAACGTCATCGTAAAGGGCAAGGGTCTCCAGCAGGGGCCCTTCGTGTCCGAGCAAGAGTTGTTGGGCATCGTCGAGGCCGCGGCGCAAGACGAGGTCATCGAGCACGAAGAGCGCGAGTTGATCGAGTCGATCATCGAGTTCGGCGACACGGTGGTTCGTGAAGTCATGGTGCCCCGACCCGACATCGTCACAATCGACCACGATCTGACGATCACCGAGGCTCTGGATGTCGCAATCACCGAGGGCTACAGCCGACTGCCCGTCGTGCGTGAAGTTGACGACGACATCGACGTCGTCGGGATCACTTTCGCCAAGGATCTCATGCGTGCCGAGCGTGAAGGCCGGGGCACCGAGCCATTGTCGGGTCTCGTGCGCAGCGTCAGGATCGTGCCCGAAAACAAGCCGGTCAGTCGTCTCATGCGTGAGATGCAAACGGACAAGTTCCACATGGCGGTGGTGGCCGACGAGCACGGTTCGATCGCGGGAATCGTCTCGCTGGAAGATTGCCTGGAAGAGCTGGTTGGCGAGATCGTCGACGAGTTCGACCAGGAAGAACAGGAAATCAAGCGATTGCCGAACGGCGACTATTTGGTCGTCGGAAAAGCGTCCGTGGGCGACGTGAACGATCTTCTCGACATTCGCATCCCCGACGACGACTGGGACACCATCGCAGGTTTTGTCTTCAACATGCTCGAGCACGTTCCGGAACCCGGAGAGTTCGTCGAGCACGAAGGCTGGCGCTTTGCCGCGGAAGCAGTCGAAGGTCGCCGCATTGCTGTCGTGCGCGTCTCCGCGCGGCCACCCGCCGACTAGTTTGGCGCAATGGAAATTTCGCTGAAGGGCCGCGTCGCCCTGGTCACCGGAGCATCGAAGGGAATCGGCTTCGCCATCGCCAAAACGATGGCCGAGAGCGGCGCAAAGGTGATGCTGTCGTCACGCAAGGAAGATCAACTCCGGGCGGCCGTGGCGAAGATCGACGGGGAAACCGAGGTGTTCGCGGCCAACGCCGGAGATCTCGACGCGGCAGCGAAATGCATCGATGCGACCATTGCCCGCTTTGGGGCCGTCGACATTCTGGTCAACAACGCGGCCACAAACCCCTACTTCGGTAAGACACTGGGTGTCGACGAATCTCGTTTTGCAAAGACGTTCGACGTGAACCTGAAGGGTCCGCTCTTTTGGTCGCAGATCGTCTACGAGCGCTGGATGAAAGATCATCCCGGCGTCATCATGAACATCGCATCGGTGGGTGGCATGCGGGCCGAAATCGGCCTCGGCGTTTACAACCTCACGAAGGCCGCTCTCATTCACATGACTCGCCAGTTGGCGAGCGAAGTCGGTCCTTCGCGCGTCGTGGGCATCGCGCCCGGCCTTGTGAAGACCGATTTTGCCGCCGTTCTCGTCGACAACTTTGGCGACACGCTTGCCGCACGATTGCCGACGAAGCGACTCGGGGAGCCCCAGGACATCGCCAATCTTGCGGTGTTTCTCGCATCCGACGCGGCGAGCTGGATCACCGGCGAGACGTACGTGATCGACGGCGGCGCAGGAGTCGCGGGCGCCGGCTGAGCGCTCAGAGGTCAGAGTCGGTGGCGTGTCGTGCCACGAGCGGGGCGCCAACTGAGATCGCCGCGAAAACGATCACACCACCAACGAGAAACGGGGCCGCGTAGCCGTGGCTCTTTGCGATGAATCCGCCGACTGCCGAACCAACGGCAATGAAGCCCGTGCCGATGAAGCGGTATGCGGAATTCACGCGGCCGAAGAGATCACTCGGGATGATTCGCTGTCGGAGGGACACCGTGGCGACATTCCACACCGTGCCGGCAATCGCGGTCACGGTTGACGCGACGAGAGCGACGGGAATGTTGCGCCAGACGCCCATCGCAAGGCTCGAGACGGCGAAGGTGGAGTACGAAACAATGATCGTCGACGACGTACCGAACCGTGAGGAGACACGGTCACCGGCAAGGCCTCCCAGAATCGACCCCGCACTCATCGCAGCAAGAAGCACGCCGTACCCGCGACCCGTGACCCCCAACTCGTCGCTCGCATACTTGACGAACAGTGCTTGGCCCATTTGTGTCGCCATGTTGCAGATACCCAGCAGGATCGCCAGTGTTCGCAGCAAGCGATGTGCAAAGAGCCAACGGAGGCCTGCGGCAAGTTGGGAAGCAAATGTCGGTCGTATTGCTGGGTGGTTCGCAGAATCTTCGTTCGTCGTTACCGATGCGGGAATCGTCGTGTGAATTGATGCGACGAGGTAGGCCGCGATCCCAAAAGAAGCGGCGTTCACTGCAAACGGCGTGCCAACCGCGGCGACGAATGCCCATGCTCCGAGCGGTAACCCGAGGAAGGTGTTGCAGATCACCTCGGTCACAAAGAGTCGCCCATTTGCCTTCTCGAGCAGTTGCGGCGGCACGATCGACGGCAGGATTGCCTGGGCAGACATGTCGAAGACAACCTCGAACGTGCCGACGAGGGTGACGATCGCAATGAGGATCCCGATGCCCATGTTGTCGGTCGCGGCAAGAAGGGCGATGAGCGCGAAGAGCCCGCATCTTGCGATGTTCGCCCGAACCATCAGTGTTCTGCGGTCGAGTCGGTCGATAACGACACCGAGGGGCAGGGAAAGAACCAGCCATGGGATCGTGGCGCCGACGCCGACCAATGCGATGAGGCGCGGATCATTTGTGAGAGAAGCGGCAAGAAGAGGTCCGGCTGCCGCCTCCATGCCATCGCCGATGTTGGATACGCCCGACGCCAGCCACTGGCGACGGAACGCGGAGGGCAACGTCACTCGCGCGACGTTAGTTCTTCGATGAGATCGCGACGACGAACCTTTCCGAGGGACGTTCGCGGAAGCGAATCCACGACGACGATGCGTCGTGGGGCGCAGTAGCGCGGAAGTTCCGCACCGACATGTTCACGAATTTCTTCCAGTGACGGTGAATCACCCGTCGGAACAATCCACACCGTGACGATGTGTCCCCATTCGGCATCGGGCACGCCGGCGACTGCGCAATCCGAAATGCGCGAATGTGCAAGAAGTACGCGCTCGACTGCGTCGGGCCAAACGTTTTCGCCACCCGTGATGATCATGTCGCCGCGGCGACCGTCGACATGAAGGACCCCATCTTCGATCCGACCGATGTCGTTCGTGTGCAGCCACCCGTTCCGGTCGACGGGTGATGCGAGATCGTGGTTGCGGTAACCGCTCATCATCATCGGGCCACGTAGAAGGACTTCACCGTCGTCGGCGATTCCGACAGCGACGCCCGGAACCGGCCTTCGGTCGTAAACGACCCCGCCGCACGACTCGGTGAGTCCGTAGGTGACAGTGGCGTTGGCGGGTACCGAATCAGGCGGCCTGGAGCCACCGAGAAGGATTCGGCTGAACCGTGAGGGATCGATTCGCAGCAGGGCGGTGGGAACGAGGGAAACGTGTGTCGCATCGCTCGAGTCGACGGCTGCCGGGTCGAATCCGTCGTGGATCGTGAGTCGTGCACCGGTGTGCCACGCGCGCGTGAGAACGCCGAACCCCCCGACATGCGAGAGCGGCAGACAGGCCAACCAATGCGCGTCGGCACCGACGCCGAGGGCGGCCGACGACGCCAAGGATGCCGCGCGCAGTCCGTCGTGAGTGTGGACGACGCCCTTGGGTTCGCCCGACGTGCCGCTGGTCGAGATGACGACCGCGTCGCCCTCGTTCATTGGCGCTGCTCTGAGGCCGGAACGTACTCGTTGATCACCGGTGACGACGACGTGCACGCCGAGGATCTCGATGAGGCGTGCTTTTGCCGCGTGGGGCAATCGCTGGTCGACGACGAGGACCGCATTCCCCTCATCCCATTCGACCTTCACAAGGCGGGCGAGTTCGTTCGCGGATGCGACATCGAGAGCCACGAGTTCGCGCACGAGCACAGCGTAGGGTGGGCGGCGTGAATCCGTGGATTGCGGGCGCCCGTCCGAAGACCTTGCCGGCCGCCGTGGTTCCCGTCGCGGTGGGACTGAGTGTCGCGGCCGGCGAGGATGGCGTTCGGTGGTGGTTGGCGATCCCTGCTCTCGTCGTGAGCCTCGCTCTTCAGGTGGGTGTCAACTACGCCAACGATTACAGCGACGGTATTCGTGGAACCGACGACGTCCGCGTGGGCCCGCTTCGTCTGGTTGGTTCAGGCTTGGTCGAGCCACGTCGGGTGAAGATGGCGGCATTCGTCGCCTTTGCAATTGCGGCGGTCGCGGGTTTGGTCATTGCCGTTGTCACCTCGCTCTGGCTGTTGCTCGTCGGCGTCGCCGCCATCGCCGCCGCCTGGTTCTACACGGGTGGCAAGAATCCGTACGGCTATCTCGGACTGGGTGAGATTTTTGTCTTCACGTTTTTTGGTCTTGTTGCCACCGTCGGGTCAACCTTTGCGGTTGCCGAGCGCATGCCGAGCCTCGCGTGGCTCGCGAGCGTGCCCGTTGGTTGTCTGGCTTGTGCACTGCTCGTGGTGAACAACCTGCGCGACATCCCAACCGACACCACATCCGGCAAACGGACGCTTGCAGTTCGTCTTGGCGACAGGCGCACCCGCGGCTTTTACGTGATTCTCTGTTTGCTCGCAGTCGCGTTCGTCGTGCTCGCCGCAATTCAGCGTCCGGCTGCCGTATTCGGTCTCATCGGTCTTGCGGCGGTGTTGCGGCCGCTCGGATTGGTTCGGGCCGGCGCTTCGGGCCGCGATCTCATCGCGGTCCTCGGCGCAACGGGTCGTGCGCAGATGTTGTTCGGCATCACCTTTTCGATCGGTCTTCTGATTGGTGCCTGAGCCGAGTCCGCGATGTCAGGCGGGATGGATGGCGCGACGCACCGGACGGTCCCAGCCGGGTTGGCCCGTCGGACGCGGACCGGGCCACAGCTTCGGCCCCATCTCCACCATTCCGTGGTGTGATCCGTATTCGCCCAGGAGATTGAGGTAGGGCTCGGCGGCAAATGCCTCGGGTCCACGGACACCGGTGCCCTTCCACGTTCCGTTCGCCAACAATTCGAGAGCCACGACCGGACAGATTGCCGTCTGCCACAGAACTGCCTGGGAACCCCATTCCCGCATCGTGGTCTCATTGTCGGCGACGTGATACAGGTAGACCTCGCGATGCTCGCCGGAGTAGGTGCCTTTCACCCAGATGCCGGCGCAGGTTTTGCCGTGCATCAAGTGCCCGAGCTTGGCGGGATTCGGAAGCACGGCGGCCAACACATCGCGGGGAGAAACGTGCACGTCGCCGACCCGGATTGGCTCGGTGCTGTCGAGGCCGAGGTACGCGAACGTCTTCAACCAGTCGATGAACTCGGCGCCGAGGCCGTACTTGAATGTGACGCGGTTGCAATCGATTTCGCGGGGGATGAGGAGGACTTCTTCGTGTTCGACGTTCACGCATTCGATGGGGCCGATTCCGGCGGGAAAATGGAAGACCTCGGGTTCGCTGAAACAGTCGGTGGTGAAAAGGCCTCGCTCTTTTTCCCAGACGATCGGAGGATTCAGGCATTCTTCGATGGTTGTCCAGATGGAGAACGTCGGCGCGAAGTCGTAGCCGTCGATCGACAGATTCGAACCGTCCCGCACACCGATCTCGTCGATCGTGTCAAACAGATTGTCGGCTGCATAACGGGCGAACACGTTGGAGAGGCCGGGCTCGACGCCCATGCCGACGAGAGCGAGGATTCCCTTGTCACGCCACGCTTGGTCGGCATCGAGCTGGTCCTTCCCCAGAGGAATGCCGACTTGGTTGTACGGATCGTGAGGATGAGGTGAACTGAGATTCATCGCCATGTCGAGGTAGTTGACGCCCGCTTCGTAACAGGCCGAGAAGATGGGCTCGTTCAGGCGGGGATCGCAGGCATTGACGACGATGTCCGCCTTGGTGCGTCGGATCATCTCGACCAAGTCGTCCTGGCGCCGAGCATCGACTCCGACAGCGGAGAACTTTGACGGGTCGTCGAGCGCCCGAACCGCGCGTTCAGCCGAGGCCGACGAGATGTCGGCAAGCACGAACGAGGAGAAAAAGGACCGTGTCTCTGCGATGGATGCCATCGAGCCTCCGACGCCACCAGCACCGATCACCAAGATGTTCATTTCAATCCACTTCACGAACGTTTCCCGCAGGGGAGACGTGTGACCTTTCTACCCGATGTCGGGACCGTTGCCACCGCCGCATGGTGTCAATGTTGGGAGGCTGCAACAAAGAAGGCGCTGTGTCAACGGAGAAAAGCAGTCAAGAGTGCGGCAAAGTCCGCAGACCGTTCGAACGGCACGGCGTGCCCGGTCGTCGGGAAAGTCACGTGACGCGCGTTGTCTCCGATCGCATCGACGAGTCGGTCGCCAATTGCGTTGAACTTCGAATCATTTGCACCGGTGACGACAAGCACGGGCATGTGGAGCTCGTGCACCCTGTCCCACAGTGGACTCTGTTCGCCGGTTCCGGCAAGTTCGAGGCTTGATGCGAGACCGTCGGCCGTGTTTGTGAGACGTACTTCGTCGTCGTGTTTGGACCTCTTGAGCGATGCGAACATTGGCTGCGAGGTCCACTCCATGAGAAACGTCTCGAGACCGACTGTTCGCACGTGTTCGGCGAGGGCATGGTCGGATCTGCTTCGCGCGGCGCGTTCATCGGGGTCCTCGATGCCCGCCGTCGTGCTGCACAGAACGAGGTGGCTCACAAGCTGGGGGTGGGCGAGGGCGAGGTGCAAAGCGACGCGGCCACCCATCGAGTAGCCCACGTAGGCGCCTGCTCCGTACTCCTTGGCAAGATGATCCGCGGTGTCCGTCAATCGCATCGCGATGTCGGACGAACTGCCGTGACCGGGGAGATCAGGCGCATCAATCGGCGCGCGCGTCGTGACGGCCTCCATCACGGGAACCCAGATGGCGCCACCCTGCGTGAAGCCGTGGAGGAGAACGATGCGACGCGGGATCATTCGCTCGCGGCGGACTTTTCCTGCATCCGCCGCAGGGCCCGAACGAAGACATCGACATCCTGTGCGCCGGGGATTGCCCAGCGACCGTCGATGACGAACGTCGGCACTGCGGTGATTCCAAGTTCGCCCGCTTCGATGATGTCGCGACGAACCTCGACGTCACCCTCGTCGGAGTCGAGCCAGCTTTCTGCCTCGGTTCGGGCGATGCCGGCCGCGGCTGCCGCGGCGAGAAGGACGTCGTCATCGGCGACGTTTTCACCGTTCGTGAAGTACGCCTCGAGGAGATGTTGTTTCATCGCGCCCTGTGCCTTGGCGCCGTGGTGCTTGAGCGCGAGGTACATCATTCGATGCGCCCGCAAGGTGTTGGCCCTGACCGCCCGGTCCATGTGGAAGGTGATGCCGGTGTCGGCGGCGACGGTGGTCACATGGTCGAGGATTTTTGCTGCCTTCTCCGGACCACCGAATTTCTTTGCATACGCCTCAGCAACCGGCATGGATCCACCAACGGGTGCGCTGGGGTCGAGCTGGAAGGATCGGAACGTGATCTCGAGGTCGATCTCGGTACCCTCATCTGCGAGGCTCTGTACAGCATCCTCGAAGCGCTTCTTGCCGATGTAGCACCACGGGCACACGACATCCGACCAGATTTCAACCTTCATGACCGACACGATAGACCCGCACTCAACAGCAAATGCACAGGCCACCTTCTGTGCGACGTTGGTCGACGAGTGGGCTCGCCTCGGGGTCAAACATGCGTTCCTCGCTCCCGGTTCGCGTTCGACGCCGATGGCGCTGGCTCTCGCTGCGGAGCCCCGCATCCGAACCGAGGTTTTTCTCGACGAGCGGAGCGCCGGGTTTGCGGCACTTGGCTCGGCAATCGTCAGTGGCACCCCCGCAGTTGCGCTGTGTACGTCGGGAACGGCCGCCGCGCATTTCCATGCCGCAGTCATCGAGGCACACCTCTCGGCCGTGCCCATGATCGTCTGCACGGCCGATCGTCCGCCTGAACTGCGCGACGTCGGTGCGCCCCAAACCATCAATCAGACGAATCTCTACGGAAGCTCCGTTCGCTGGTTCCATGATCCGGGAGTTGCATCATTCGAGGCCGCACACACCTGGCGGGCGCTCGCCAACCATCTCGTTGCAAGATCCATCGGCCCGGTATCGGGTCCGGTGCATGTGAACCTTCCCTTTCGGGAGCCACTGGTCGGTCAGGTTGTCGACATGCCCGCGACCCGGAAACACGATGGTCCGTGGTCGGGTCATGTGCACGCGAAAGCCCTTCTGACCGATTGGGAGATCGACGATCTGGCACATCGCCTGGCAGGTCGACGCGGGGTCGTCGTAGCCGGAGACCCCGGTTGCGGCTACGCAATCAGCGCGTATGCGGCGGCGGCGACCGTGCTCGCATCCGTTCTTGGTTGGCCACTGCTCGCATGCCCCCGCAGCGGTGCGCGCGTCGGTGGTGGCAACATCGTCAGCCACTTTGATGGCATTGTTCGTTCGCCTCGGGCCACAACCGTCCTCGCTCCCGAGGTGGTCCTGCGACTGGGTGCCCCGCCGGCATCGAAAGTCCTCGGGCAGTGGCTCCGTTCGGTCGGTGCCGAACAAGTCGTGGTTCATTCACCGGGCGCCTATCTCGATCCCGATCACGTTGTCGAAGTTCACATCGAAGCCGACGTGGCCAACACGGTCGATCGCCTCAGCACCGCTGCATCACGACTCATGACCGAGCATGCTCCCAACGAAGATTTCGGGGCGTGGAGTTCGGCCTGGCAGCGCGCCGAGATGGCAGCGTCATCGGCGATTGCGGCGACGTTGGACGGTGCCGAACTGCTTGATCCGCACGTCGCTCGTGAGGTCGCCAACGGCTCTCGGATCGTGTTTGCGAGTTCGTCGATGCCGATCCGCGACATCGAGTGGTTCGCTTCCACCGGCGAGGGTTTGTTGGTTTATGCGAATCGGGGGGCAAACGGTATCGATGGTGTGGTTGCCACGGCGATAGGGGTGGCATGCGAACTGAAAACGGTCACGGCCTATCTTGGCGACGTGGCGTTGGTGCATGACGCATCGTCGTTGGCCACGTTGGCGCGTCGTGGTCTCGACGTGCGTATCGTCGTGGCCGACAACGACGGTGGTGCGATTTTCTCCTACCTTCCCCAGGCGTCGACGGTCGAGACCGGGCGGTTCGAGCAACTCTTCGGTACACCGCACGGCAGCAACTTGTCGGTTCTTGCGTCCGCGTTCGGCTTGCGTGTCAACGAAGCCTCGAATGTCGAACAGTTGCGATCCGCCATCGCAGAGCCGGGTCCGTCGGTGACGGTGGTGCGAACCGATCGCCGGGCGAACCACGAGCTGCACGGTCGATTGAATGCGGCGATCGTCGAACGAGTCGACGCGGCGCTTGCGGCACTTTCCGACTAGGGCCTGACGATTGCCGACAGCATGGCCTGGAACTTGGCCTGGGTCTCGGCAAGCTCGGCATGCGGTTCGCTGTCGGCAACGATGCCGCCGCCCGCGAAGAGACGGGCCGACCTTCTGTCCTCCGAGAACTCGGCGCACCGAATGGTGACAGCGAATGTGCCGTCACCGCGCGAATCGCACCAACCAATGCCGCCCCCGTAGAGCCCTCTGTCCATGCCTTCGACACGTGAGATGAGATCGATGGCCTCGGCCCTGGGGTACCCACCGAGTGCCGGCGTCGGGCAGAGGAGCCGGGCGAGTTCGTGGGCCGCCATGGCGGAGGTGAGTCGCCCTTCGACTTGCGTGCCGAGGTGTTGGACGTTTGCAACGGCAACCACCGACGGCTCGGGTTCCCAGTCGAGATACGAGCAAAACGGCAGGAGGGTGTCGTGGACCATGTCGACCACCACGCGGTGTTCGATCTGATTTTTTTCGCTGGCAAGAAGCGCCTCCGCGAGCGTGCGGTCGGTCGACGGGTCACCCGTACGGGCCGTGGTTCCTGCGAGAGGGTTGCTCCGCACGGTGAGTCCGTCGATCTCGAGGAGCAACTCAGGTGAAGCGCCGACCAAACCGTTGAAGCTGTACCGATAGCTCGAACCGAACGATGCGCGGAGTCTGAGCAACACCGCGTGCACATCGACGGCTTCGCTCGACGAGACGCCGATGTCCCGGGCGATGACGGCCTTGGTGATGTCCCCGCGGCGAACGGCATCGCGGGCCTCGGCAACAGCGGAGAGGTACACGCCGACGTCGGTGAGGGGGCCGACGTTGAAGGTGGCTGCCCGGGGCTGTGGCGCGGGTGTCTGCGTGCCAAGTTCGATGATCGCAGACTCGAGGAGCGCACTTGCCCGGATGGGATCGTCGGCCACGACGACGACGTGTTGTTCGCCACTCGATGTCTTCACGACCGTGACTGTCGGGATGACAAAGGTGCCCGTTCTCTCCGGGGCAAACGGGATTGCACCAATTGCTCGCGGGAGAAACGAGTTCGGCGCCGGGCGAATTGCGGCAAGTGCGGCACCGACTTCATCGGAAGAGGCCTGCTGTGCGACGCCCCGGCCGGCAAGGCCGACCCCGTCGCGCACGAACAAATAGCCGTCACCCCGCGCCACATCATTGAGGTCGATGCGGAGATCAAGCTGTCGACTGCAGGAGTGCAGGACGGTCATTTGTTGCGGGTTCCCGTGAGCAATTGTGTGAGACCACCGCTGAGTTGTTCATGAATCGCGTCGGAGAAGCCGGCATCGCGCAGGATCGTGAGCAATTCTTCGCGAGGGGGCAGGTAGGCGACGCTCTTTGGAAGGTATCGATAGGCGGGCCCGTCGGAGAGAAGAGCACCGATCTTCGGCACGACCTTGCCGAAATAGATGTTGTTGCCGAATCGAACCAGTGGATTGTGGGGGATGCCGACGTCGAGCAGGGCGATGCGGCCACCGGGCTTCACCACCCTGGCCAGTTCGTCGAAGAAGGCGCGCAAATCGACCAGGTTGCGGAGGGCGAATCCGCATGTGGCGCCGTCGACGCAGGCATCGGGGAGCGGGAGACGGAGAATGTCGGACTGGACCCTCGGCTCGCCGCTTCGGTCGGCGCTCAGCATGCCGAAACTGAGGTCGAAAGAGATCGGTCGGATGCCGACCCGACGCAGATCGACGCACAGATCTCCGGTTCCGGAAGCGAGGTCGATGACGGTGGACCCGGCCGGAAGTCCGAGTGTGCGAATGGCGCGTCTGCGCCAGCGCGTGTCGAGGCGGAAGGTCATGATCCGGTTCACGAGGTCGTATCGCGGGGCGATCGTGTCGAACATCGTGCGAACGGCGCGCACCTTTTCAGCCCCCTCGGGGAGACGACCATCGGGCATCGACACGAGAGAAGGTTAGGTGTGAATCGGGTTGTCGCCCACTCGTGAGGGGGGCAAGAATGGGCGAACTTCGGTTGGCGAAGGATGGGGGACACCGTGATCGATTTCAGTTTTCCGCAGGACGTCGAAGACATCCGCCAGAAGGTGCGGAGTTTCATGGATCAATCCGTCCGTCCGACGTGGGAGTCGATCGACCAGAGCGATCGGTCACAGGTGGTGAAGACCATCGTCAAGTTGCGCAAGGAAGCGCGAGAAGAGCGCGGTTTGTGGTTGCCGCACATGCCCACCGAGTGGGGCGGCATGGGCCTCGGGCCAACCGCCATGGCGGCGGTCTCGGCCGAGGCGGCAAAAGTCAGCATCGGACCCTTCGTGCTGAACGCCCAGGCTCCCGACGAAGGCAACCAGCACACGCTGTTGCACTGGGGCACCCCCGAACAGAAAGAGAAGTACCTTCGGCCCCTGTGCGAAGGCACCGCAAGGTCGTGTTTTGCAATGACCGAACCCGAGGTGGCGGGAAGCGATCCGACACTCATCAAGACCTTTGCCTACAAAGACGGTGACGAATGGGTCATCAACGGACACAAGTGGTTCATCTCGGGTGCGCGCGGGGCAAAGTTTGCACTGTTGATTGCGCGCACCGAAGACGATCCCGACATTCCGCAGGCGGCGAACAGTTGCTTCATCGTCGATCTCCCGAGCGAAGGATGGAACATCGTGCGCGATGTTCACACGATGTCGGGTGGTCATAACCACTGCGAAATCAACATCGAGGACCTTCGCGTTCCGGCAGCAAACATGTTGGGCGGACGCGGCCAGGGTCATCTTCTCGGCCAGTACCGACTCGGTCCCGCACGCCTGGCGCACTGCATGCGCTGGATCGGCCAGGCGGAGATCGCACTCGATCTCATGGTGAAGAGATCACTCGAGCGGTATTCCCACGGGTCGTACCTCGCAGAAAAGCAGGGAATCCAGTGGATGATCGCCGACTCGACGATGGAGCTCTATCAGTGCAAGCTGATGGTGCTCCACGCCGCCTACAAGATCGAGCACAAGATGGACTTCGTGGCCGAGGTGTCGATGGCGAAGCATTTCGTCGCCAACAGTCTCTGGCGCATCATCGATAGGGCAATCCAGGTGCACGGGGCCCTCGGCTACTCGACCGATACGCCTCTGGCCGGGATGTTGCAACAGGCCAGGTGGAGCCGTTTCGCCGACGGCGCCGACGAGATCCATCAAATGCGCATCGCCCAGCGCACCATCGCCGCCTACAAGGATTTCGGCTCCACGAAGAAGGCGACCGGCGAACTACCCCTCTAGGGTGATCGCATGGCTGCACATCCGCTCCACTCAATCGACAAGCCGATCTTCGGGGTCTTCATGCCCCAGGGATGGAAAATGGAGTTGGTCGGCATCGACGTCGACGCTGAGAAGTGGAAAGTTGCGGTTGATGTCGCACTGAAGGCGGAAGAGCTTGGATTCCACTCGATCTGGGTGTACGACCACTTCCACAACGTGCCGCGTCCCGCACACGAGGCGGTGTTCGAGTGCTGGACCACGATGGCCGCGATTTCGCAACGCACCAGCACCATCAGGCTCGGCCAGATGGTCGGCTGCAACAGCTACCGCAACCCAGGGCTGCTCGCCAAGATCACGTCGACGCTCGACGTCATCTCCGGTGGACGTCTCGAGTGGGGAATCGGTGCCGGTTGGTACGAAAACGAGTACCGCGGATATGGCTTTGAATTTCCGAAGCCCAAGGACCGCATCGGAATGTTGCGCGAGTCGGTCGAAATCGTGAAGTCAATGTGGACCAACGACGAGACGACCTACGACGGCAAGTACTACCGCACGGTGCGCGCAAACTGCGATCCGAAGCCTCTGCAAAAGCCGACCCCGCCCGTGTGGATCGGCGGAGGTGGGGAACAATTGACCCTGCGTGTCGTGGCCGAGCACGCCGACTGCTCGAACTTCGGCGGCAAGCCCGACGAGTGGGCACGCAAGCGCGAGATCCTGAAGGGTCACTGCGCCGCTGTTGGTCGCGACGAGAGTGAGATTCGCAAGACCTGGTCGCCCGAAGTTTTCATTCGGTCGACCGAGAAGGAATTGGCAGAGCGCACCCGCGGCGGGCTGTGGGGCGATTCGGTCGAGAACTGGCGTGACAACAACTTGGTCGGCACGCCCGAGCAGGTGTCCGAAATCGTTGCGACGTACGTGAAGCTCGGGTGCACGGGGTTCATCCCGTGGTGTGCCGACTATCCCGACACCGAGACGATGGAACTGCTCGCGACGAAGGCGATGCCCAACTTCGCGTGACGCGACACGCGTCAGACGCGAGCGTCAGACGTAGTAGCGGAAAATGATTTCTGCGACACACGAGGGCTTCGCGGCCCCCTCGACTTCGAAGGTGACTTCCATCGTCACCTGTGCGCCGCCTGCAACGTCGTCGACATTCAGCAGCTTGGCGCCGGCACGCAACTTTGCACCGACCGGAACCGGCGACATGAATCGGACCTTGTTGGCTCCGTAGTTGACGCCCATCGAGATTCCGCCGACCGTGAAAATTTCCGGCAGCAACACGGGGCCAAGCGACAGCGTCAGGTAACCGTGGGCGATTGGGCCACCGAAGGGACCCGACTTGGCGCGCTCGACATCGACATGGATCCACTGGTGGTCGCCCGTCGCCTCGGCGAACTGGTTGACGCGCTCTTGGGAAATGGTCATGTAATTGCTGTAGCCGAGATGGTTGCCGACGGCGGCCTTCAGCCCGTCGATGCCGTTGATCACTGTTGCCATGGCCGAAGTCTCCCACGCCGGGCACGGGCGACGAAAACCGACTAGCGGTACCAGATCTTCTGGTGGTTCCGGCTGTGCGGGTGAAGAAGCAGCGCACAGAGGGCAATTTCGAAGACCGTGTTCAACGTGCTTCCGCCGGTCAGCTTGCGATAGAGGCCGAACGAGGAGGAGGTGAGGCGCTCGATGTCGGTGTACGCGAGAAAGCGCAGCACGAAAGGACAAAACGAGGCGGCGACCGCGAGTTTCCAGCCGAGTCTTCTGTCATTTGCCATCAGCCAGCCACCGCCGGCGTGCAGGAGAACCGCAGCGATGCCCAGGACGACGCCCCAGCCGTACTGCATGCGGTAGTAGCCGAGGTAGTCGCTCTTGTCGATGACGTCGACGAGAAGAAAGAACCCGTTCAAGTAGAGGAGCCACGTCGCGATTTGCAGCGTTTGAGGCTGCATCCTGTCGAACCAACGCTTGGGGTCGAGGGAAGAGCGTCCGCTGGCCATGGGCTTAGTCTGTCACCCGTGAGCAGTGAACCCAGACCTTTTCGATTCAGCGTCATGTCCTCGGGTGCGCCAGACGCGGCTGCATGGCGTCGACTCGTCGCGCGTCTCGACGACGAGGGTTACGACCTCCTGCACATGCCGCAGCACCGCGGAACGAAAGGTTTCTCGCCCTTGGTTGCGCTTGCGGTCGTTGCCTCGCTGTCACAGCGGCTCCGGGTCGGCACGCTGGTACTCGACAACGAATCGGTTCATCCTGCGATCGTCGCCCGTGATGCGGCGACCCTCGACTTGCTGAGCGGAGGTCGTCTCGAGCTCGGCATCGGCGCCGGGTGGCTCGAGGCCGATCATCTTTCCATCGGACAGGACTTCGCGTCGGTGGGCACGCGCATCGAGCGACTCGACGAGGCAATCGATGTCCTTCGGGCCTGTTGGTCGGGCGACGTCGCAAACCACGAGGGAAAGCACTACGTGTTGCGCGACGCGCCGAACGACCCGAAGCCCTCGCGTCCCGGTGGACCACCGATTCTTGTCGGAGGTGGCGGAAAGCGAGTGTTGTCACTCGCCGCCCGCAAGGCTGACATCGTTTCGCTCGTCCCGAACATGTCGGCAGGAAAGGTGGGCCGCGAGTCAGCCGCCAACGCAACCGGAGCCGCCACCGCCGAAAAACTGGCATGGGTGCGCGAAGCGGCCGGTGACCGGTTCTCCGACATCGAGCTTCACACCAATCTCACCAACGTCTTCGTCACCGACGATCGGCGTACAACCATGGAGAAAGTGGCCCGCGGCTATGGGTTGGATGACCCGAATGCGGCGCTCGACATTCCCCATGTCGTCATCGGCACCGTCGCACAATGCATCGATCAGCTCGTTGAGCGCCGCGCGGTGACAGGTATCAGCCATTTCACCGTGTTCGAGGCAAACCTCGACGCGTTCGCCCCCATCGTCGCGGAACTGCGCGGCCGATGAGATCGGGCCTCGTTGCGGTCGTTGGTCGCCCAAATGTCGGCAAGTCGTCGTTGGTCAATGCCATCGTCGGCTCAAAGGTTTCGATCGTCTCCGACAAGCCGCAAACCACGCGTCGTCGTATCCACGGAGTTGCGTCCCACGATGACGCACAGATCGTGTTCGTCGACACCCCCGGCCTCCACAAGGCCGTCACCGCACTGGGCGAGCGCGTGAATGCGACCGCGCTTGCCAGCACAGCCGATGTCGATGTCGTGGTTCTCGTCTTCGATGCGGCAAAGGGGTTCGGCAAGGGCGACGAATGGGTGGCCGCCAACGTTGCAATCAACAGGACCGAGACCAAACTGTTCGTGGTCGCAAACAAATGCGACGGTTTGGCAGGACCGAAAGTCCTCGAAGAGTTGTCCCGCTCTGCGGTCTTGGGTGCCGACGAATACTTCCCGTTGTCCGCACGCTCCGGGAAAGGGGTTGAGGAATTCCGTCGGGCCCTCTTCGGGGTGATGCCCGAGGGGCCGTGGTACTACCCCGATGGTGAAGCCCACGACCTCACGGAAGAGGAATGGGTGGCCGAACTGGTGCGCGAGGAACTGTTGAGGCTGACTCGCGAGGAACTTCCGTACTCGATCGCCACACGTGTGACCGAATGGGAATGGCCGCGCGTCCGCTGCGAGATCATCGTCGAGCGTGAAAGCCAGAAAGGCATGGTCATCGGACGCGGTGGCCAGGTTCTGCGGGAAGTCGGCGAGATAGTCCGCAAGCAGATGAAGCCGGGTGCCTTCCTCGAATTGCGTGTCGTGGTCGACAAGGACTGGCAGCGCCGGCCGGGTCGAATCGAGCGCCTCGGTTACTGAATCACCGCGTCACTGCTCGGGGGGCGGTGCAACCCCACCCGGTGTGAGCAGCATTGCGTAATCGTCGTACGCGACGGGTTGATCTGCGGGTGCCAGTTCGCCACCGCCGCGCGGCACGGCCTGCGGCTCGCCATTCACGAGGAACGTGACCTGTCCGATACCCGGACGTGAGGTGAGGGTCAGCACGATCTGGGCGATTGCAAGGCGTTGGTCGATGGGAGAGATCTCCGTGAGCAGCGAACCGTCCGTGTCGACCGTGGCGAGGCCTCTCTCGACATCGACACTGGCCTCGAGATCGCGGGGGATTGCGCTTCGGACGTCGCTGCCGAAGGAGCTTGTTGGGTAGCCGTCGAGAAGAGTGTCGAGAACGTCCTGCGGCTCTGGACCCACGGGCAGAGTGCGCAGAACCGTGGTGATCGAGTCCCCGAGGATGAAGTGGAGCAGGACTGCCTCAGAGGCGACCGTCGATGTTGGTGATGGAGGAATCGACGTCGAGGTTGTTGTCGAAGTCGAAGTTGGTGCGGTGAGGTCAGCAGGTACGCCTCTCAGGGGTGAAGCGGAGTCTTGTGCACGGGGTCCGCACGCGGCGATCAGCAGGGCTGCAAGAGCGAGCCCCGCGGCACGACCGCGTCGTAGATTCGTCGATCTCATTCGACACCTCCGACCGGAACACCGGATGCGGTCGGGATCTCGAGAGCGAAGCGCAGTCCTCGCGGCACATTGTCCTCGATGTGGATGTGGCCGCCGAGCGCGACCGCATGTTCCAGGGCGATCGACAGGCCCAGTCCCGTCCCACTGCCCCTGGCTGCCGATGATCCTCGAGCGAACCGGTTGAAAATGCGCTGTCGATCACTTTCGGGTATGCCCGGTCCCTCATCGACCACGGTGATCGCCACAGTGTCGACGCGGCCGTCGATGAGAATTGCGACGGGGCCACCCGCATGTTCGCGGGCGTTCACCAGAAGGTTCACGATGATGCGTTCGAGTCGCAGACGATCGGTGGTGACATGGTCGTGAACGATGCCGGACACGACAATGGGCACCGTACCGAAACCCGACCGTTGGGCGACACGCCGAACGAAGTCGGTCAGGTCGACGTCCTCGTAACGCAGCGAGCTGGTTCCCGAGTCGAGTCTCGACAGCTCGAGGAGGTCGATGACCATCCTGTCGAACCTGCGCACCTGCGTCGTGAGGACGTCGAGTGCCTGCTGGTTGCGTTCCGACAATTCGGACCGACGCGCGGCCAGCACGTCGACGGCGGCGCTGAGTGCAGTGATCGGCGAGCGCAACTCGTGGCTCACGTCGCTTGCAAATCGCACCTCACGCTCGATGCGTTCCTGAACCGCGTCCGCCATTTCATTGAATGTGACCGCAAGTCTGTTGAGGTCGGGGTCGTCTTCGGGCTCCAGGCGGGCGTCGAGTCGTCCGCCACCAATGTCGGCCGCTGCATCGACGACGCGGCGCACGGGCAAAAGGAGGCGTCGTGATGTGAACCAACCCAGTGCGATGGCGGTGGCGGTGGCCACGATGAGGCCCGCGAGGAGGGCGCTCAGGATGAAACTGAGCGTGCGCTGGGTCTCGCGAAGGGGGAACACTTCGAAGTAGTCGGCTCCAACCGCGGTCATCGGGATGCCGAAGCCTTGGTACAACTCTCCATCGTGTTCGAACCGCTGTGTGGCCGCGCGGCCCGATTGCACGGATGCAATGAGCGACGCGGGAAGATCCGACTGGGTGAAGCTGAGGGGGTCGGTGGCGTAAAAGAAGTTCTGCGGGTCGATTCGAACAAGTGCGAAGCCGCGGGAATCGGTGCGGATCGTCGTGATGAGGCTTCCCGCAAGGTTTCGGCGAGTCTGCAGCAGTGTCTTCATGAGTTGCGCATTCGAGAGGGCCTGGGACTTCGTGGCCTCGAAACGTTGGTCGACGAGGTTGCTGCGGCTGAATGAGTACGTCGCGACCCCGGCAAACATCGACGTGAGAAGAGCGATCAAGCCGAATGACACCAGCGTTCTCGCACGGAGCCCGAGGCGGGCGGGGCGTCGCTTGTCGCGGCTCGATGGACCCACGCCTCAAGTGTGGCTGATGGCGCGGACCTTCCCGCCCGGTGGATCACAAAAGGGGGAGGAAAGTGATCCACCGGGAGGAAACCACCCAGTCGCCAGTATCCCCAGGCAATGTGACGATCAGCCCTGATTTCTGTGCGTTTTGTGTAACGATTTGGGCACGTTTGGTCGGACGTCGGCAGAATGAATCGCGTGCATCGGCTGCTCTTCGTCGAAGATGACGACAACATCCGCCTGGCCTTGCGCCTGGCTCTCGAAGACGAGGGTTACGAGGTAGTTGAAGCGCCCGACGGAACCAGTGGCTTGCGACTGTTTGCCGAAACGAACCCCGACCTCGTGTTGCTCGATCTTCGCCTCCCCGACATCTCGGGTTTCGACGTCTGCCGGCAACTGAGGTCACACTCGCTCACGCCGATCATCATGGTCACTGCGCAGACGGACACTCACGACCTCGTTGCCGGGCTCGAGGCCGGAGCCGACGACTACGTGACAAAACCGGTCGTGACGAAAGAGCTCGCGGCTCGCATTCGCGCGGCCCTGCGTCGCGCGCAGTTGCTGGAGGGCACTGCTACGCCGTCCGCGACGAGCGTACGGCTCGACAAAGTGGCCGATCTTGAGATTCGTCGCGACCTTGGGATCGTCTTGAAGGGGGGACGCGAACTTCCCCTCACCCGAACCGAATACCGTTTGCTCTGCGAGTTCGCCGACCATGCCGGCCAGGTTTTGTCGCGTGACCAGTTGCTCGAGCGCGTGTGGGGCTACGAGTACCTCGGGGACAGTCGTCTCGTCGATGCTCACGTCCGACGTCTGCGCGTGAAGATCGAAGACCAACCCGATGATCCTCGGATCGTCGTGACCGCGCGGGGTCTCGGGTACCGGCTCATTGCCGGTTGATCGCCGCGCGGAGGAATTCGATTGCTTCCGACTTGTCGCGTGTGCGCGACATGGGTGGGAGGGCGTTGATGATGGTCCACCGGTAACCCTTGGTCGCGAGCCGCGGGTCGAGAACCGCAACCACTCCGCGATCATTGCGTGAACGCACGAGGCGACCCGAGGCCTGCGCCAACGCGGTGATGGCTCGCGGAAGATCGACCTCGGTGAAACCCCGTGGACCGTGCAGCTCCCTTCTCGCCGCGAGGAGCGGATTGTTGCGGTGTGGAAACGGAATGCGGTCGATGATGACGAGAGAAAGGGAGCGCCCCGGAATGTCGACGCCTTCGAAGAATCCCGCTGTGGCAAAAAGGCACGACGTCTCGTCGAGCGTGAATTCGCGAAGGAGCGTTGCGCGCTGGTTTTCGTCCTGGGCAAGGATCCGATACGGGAGTCGCGACCGAAGTGCCTCGACTGCCGTCTGCATTGCCCGCCGACTCGTGAAGAGTGCGAGGGTTCGCCCACCGGCAGCGGCGATGAGATCGGCCATCTCCGAGTGCACTGCGTCGTCACGGTGCGCATTCGGGTCGGGGAGATGAGTTGCGCAGTAGAGCATCGCCTGTTCCTGGTATTCGAACGGGCTTCCGACGTCGAGCATTTCAACTGATTCGGACAGGCCCACGCGCTGCGGCAGGGAGAGTGGAATCGTTGCGCTCGTGAGAACAACGGCATGTTCGGGCCACGCGTGTTCGGCGAGTGCCGGGCCGATGTCGAGCGGCGCGAGTACGAGCTCGGCGCGGTCGGTGGTCCCGGTGACGTACGGGACAAACGACGAGTCGGCACGCAGGGCGGCGTCGATGTTCTCCGCGAGTCGGGTGGCGAGGGTTTGCGCCCGAAGCATCTTTTGTTTGACCGATTCGACGGAGGAGTCGACGGCGCGCAGGGCGTCGAGGCATTGATTGATGATGAGACGAAGATTCGACAGCACATCGACAATCGTCGGAGGCAGGGGAAGCGCGACACGCTGCTCCACCAAGGGTGCGAGAGCGTCGTTCAGGGATCGAGCGACATCGTGAAGGCTCGTTTGGAGGCGATCGTCGTCGATGATGCGACGCAGGGCAGAGGCGAGGGTGGTCGCGCGGCTTCCCGACAGGCTGACGCCGACGGTTGAGGTGAGGGTGTCTTCGAGTTGGTGTGCCTCGTCGAAGATCACGACGTCGTGCTCGGGGAGAATGGCTCCGCCGGCGGCGACGTGGATGCCGTAGAGGTGGGTGTTGACCACAACGACGTCGGCAGCCGACGCACTTGCTCGCGCGCGCTCGGCGAAGCATTGGTTGCCTGACTCGCACCGCATGGCACCCGGGCACTCGTCGCTTCCGACACTGACCGCCTGCCATGCGCGCGGAGACGGTTGCCAGTCCAGTTCGGCGACGTCACCCGTCTCGGTGTCGAGTGCCCACCGGGCCAGCTTCTCGACTTCGCGTTGATGCGACGCGGCGAGATCGTCGAGTTCGAGCCGGGCGTTGTTGGTGACCTCCGAAACGCGTTGCATGCAGACGTAGTTGCTGCGTCCCTTCAGGATTGACCAGGTGAACGGCTGGGGGAGTGTCGCTTCGAGGAGGGGAAGGTCGCTCTGCGCCAGTTGATCCTGCAGCGTCTTCGTCGCGGTCGAGACGATGGTTCGCTTTCCCGAGAGGATGGCGGGAACGAGATAGGCGATGGTCTTTCCCGTTCCCGTGCCGGCCTGGACAATGAGGCGACCGTCGTCGTTCAGTGCCTTGGTGACGGCGAGGGCCATGTCGACCTGGCCGGGTCGGTCTTCCGGGTTGGCGAGGCCTGCGGTGACGTGGTGCAGTGCCTGGAGCACCTCGTCGCGCAACAAATGCCGCCCACGGGGAGCGTCGCTCGAAGGGTCGTCGTCGGGCTTCATGGCCGAGTGTGTGCGTCAGCCAACCTCAGTCGAGGACGGCGAGGGCACGATCCAATTCCTCGGCGGTCATGTCGGGCCATGTTCTTTCGGTGAAGTAGACCTTCGCACCGTTGATCTGCCAGAGGAGAAAGTTGGAGATGCGACTCTCGCCCGAGGTTCGGATCAACAAGTCGACGTCCGGCAGGCTCGGGTCGTACAGGCTTGCGGCGATCTGTTCTGGTGCGATGTGTCCCGAGCCTCGACCAGAAGAGGCGAGTTGTGCGGCCCGAGTGAGCTCTGCCCGTCCGCCGTAGTCGAATGCGACAGTGAAGACCATTTGGGTGTTGCCCGCGGTGTCGTCGATGGCACGTTGGATGGCGCGCTGGACGTACCCCGGTGTGCGGCTACCCGGTTCGTCGAATCGGCGACCGATCCAGTTGACGCGGACATTGTTCTCGTTCAATTCGTCGAGACGACCGAACAACTTCTTGTGCATGGCGAGAATGTGGCGTACTTCGGCGCGAGGGCGGATCCAGTTTTCCGTGCTGAAGCCGAAGACCGTGAGCCAACCGATGTTGCGGTCACCCGCGGCACGCGTGATGACGGCAAGTGCCTCTTCCCCCGCCGTGTGCCCGGCCGTTCGTGGCAGGCCACGGCGTCGGGCCCAACGACCGTTGCCGTCCATGATGCACGCGACATGGAGCTTCCGGTCGGTCATGGGTTCACATTAGCGATGGTCGACATTTCAACGACCGCAGGAAACACGGGGGTGGCACAATATGGGGGTGATCGGCCGATTGAAGTCGCGTGTCAAGGAACGCATCAAGACACGCCTTCGCCGCGCCCTCGGTTCTCCGGTCAGCGCAGACGATCCGCTCGCTCACGTGGTCATTGCCGGCGGTACCTTGAGCGACTGGTTGGAATTCGACCAAGGTGAATGGAACCGTCGGGTCTCCGACCTCGTCGATGCGCTCGAGCCCGAAGGTGTCAGATGGCTCACTTTGGTGCCCGTCTCCGCCGGTGCGACAGCGGGTTCGGATTCCCACCGAATGTCAGTCCTCGAATCGCACATCGACAGGGCGCTGCGTCACCAGCGCAGTCGGGTACAGGTTGTCGTTCGTCCGGAACCCGATGGCCGTGATCGCTTTGCGCGCGTCGTCGATCGTTTGCATGCCGACGATCTCGCCCGGGGCGTGCATGCAACCACGTCCGAGCAGACGATCGCCAAAGCACTGCTTGCGCCCGCCGATGTCGATCCCGATCTGGTCGTGGTTCTGGGTCCGCCCGACACCCTGCCCACGTCACTCGTATGGGAACTGGCTTACAGTGAAATCGTCTTTCTCGACATCTCGTGGCGGGAGATCAGTTCCGAGCACGTACAGATGGCGGTCGACGATTTCCGGCGCCGAAACCGGCGCTTTGGTGGCATCGACGCATGACAAATTACTGCGATGACGCCGTTGTTCTGCGCACGTACCGTCTCGGGGAATCCGATCGAATAGTCGTTCTGCTCACCGAGACCCACGGCACGGGTCGCGCCGGTGCGAAAGGGGCCCGCAGGCCCCGGCGACGGTGGGGCTCGCGGCCCGAACCGCTCAGCGTGGTCTCCGTACTGCTTCACAAGGGTCGCGAGCTCGACATTGTCTCGCAGGTCGAGGCGATCGACACGGCCTCGGCCCTGCGCGCGAATCTCGACAAGATGACGCAGGGCCTGGCCATGCTCGAGGCCGTCGACCAAATGACCATCGACCGCGAACCGGTTCCGCACATACATCGGATGTTGGTCGGTGCCCTCGGCGCGCTGTCGCGCGACGGTTCGGCCCTGGTGGTGGCGGCGTTCTATCTGAAGATGCTCGCCGCCGAAGGGTTTGCGCCCGAGTTGGCGCAGTGCGTTTCGTGCGGTCGAGACGACGAGTTGATTGCCTTCGACGTTGTCGGGGGTGGCGTGCAGTGCCGCGCGTGTCGTACCGCTCCGACAATCACCCCTGCCGCGATGACGCTGATGCGGCGCATTCTCGGTGGGCAGTTGAACGCGGCATTGGCCGAACCCGAGAGTCCTGCCACCCACGAGGTCACTCACTTGGCAACGGCTGCGCTCGAGCGTCAATGCGAACGACGACTGAAATCCGTGGGGATGTTCGAGCGTCACGACTAGCCTTTGCATCTCTTATGCCAGCCAAGGACCTCGACCAAATCGTCAACCTCGCCAAGCGCAGGGGATTCGTGTACCCGAGCGCAGAGATCTACGGCGGATTCCGGTCCTCCTACGACTACGGCCCGCTGGGGTCGTTGATGCTTCGCAACGTGAAAGATGCATGGCTTCGCACCATGGTCCAGATGCGTGACGACGTCGTGCTCATCGATGCAGCAATTCTGGGGCCGCCACAGATGTACGAGGCAAGTGGTCACCTCGCCAATTTCAGTGATCCGCTCGTCGACTGCACGGTCTGCAAGCGACGGTTCCGTGAAGACCACATCGAAGAGCGAGATTGTCCCCAGGGTAAAAAAGGCTGCGAGTTCACGGCCGCCCGCGCCTTCAACCTGATGTTCAAAACCTATGCCGGCCCCATCGAGGGTTCGGGGGCCGAGGTCTACATGCGCCCCGAGACGGCGCAGGGAATGTTCGTCAACTTCAGCAACGTTCTCCAGACCAGTCGAAAAAAGCCACCGTTCGGAATCGCCCAGATCGGCAAGAGCTTCCGCAACGAGATCACGCCGGGAAACTTCATCTTCCGTACCCGCGAATTCGAACAGATGGAACTCGAGTTCTTCGTGCCACCGGAGGAGGGTCGCAAGTGGTACGACTATTGGTGCACCGAGCGTCTCAATTGGTATGTCGACCTCGGCATTCCCCGCGATTTGTTGCGTATTCGTCCCCATGACAGCGATGAGTTGTCGCACTATTCGGCCGGCACCGCAGACGTCGAATTCATGTTCCCGTGGGGCTGGGGTGAACTCGAGGGCATCGCCCAGCGCACCAACTACGACCTCACGCAGCATTCCCAGCACTCGGGTCAGAAACTCGACTACTTCGACCAGGCGACGAACGAGCGCTACGTGCCTCACGTGGTTGAACCCGCGGCCGGCGCAAACCGAACCATGGCCGCCTTCCTTCTCGCCGCGTACGACGAAGACGTTGTGAACGACGAACCTCGAACCGTGCTTCGCCTCCACCCGCGGCTCGCGCCCTACAAGGTGGCCGTTCTTCCGTTGTCGAAAAAAGACACCCTGACGCCGCTCGCTCGCGAGATCTTCTCGACGTTGGCGACTCGATACATGGTCGACTACGACGAAACCCAAGCCATTGGTCGGCGCTACCGCCGCCAAGACGAGATCGGTACGCCGTTTTGTGTCACGGTCGACTTCGACTCGCTCGAAGACGGCTGCGTCACCATCCGAGAGCGCGACACGACGGAACAGTCCCGGGTGCCGATCGCGAGCCTCGTGGGCGAGTTGAGCGGACGGCTAGGGTTCTGACCGAGCGGGTCGCCGGTCGACCGGAAAGATGGGGATCATGAGCATCGAGAATCGTGTTGGGGTCATCGCAAAGATCACGGCAGCGCCGGGCAAGCGGGCAGAACTGGCTGCGGCCCTGATGACCGCGCAGGACCACGTGTCGAAGGAATCGGGCACGATTCACTACATCTTGAACGAGGATGCGGTCGACGAAAATCTCCTCTGGATGTGGGAGATGTACACCGACCAGGATGCACTGACTGCCCATATGGGTGCACAGTGGTTCAAGGAATGGGGCCCGTCGCTGGCGCCGTTCATGGGTGGCCGCCCCGAACTCATTTTCGTCAAGCCTCTCGGCGGCAAGGGCTGCTGACCCGCCGTCGCGGGTGAAGCCCAAACTTCGTGGCCGCGACGTACCTCGACCGCATCGTTGCGTATCACCGCAAACGGGCGGCTGCAGACGTTCGCAAACTTGACGATCTGATCGCCGAAGCGTCCGCGCAGCCCGGCACGCGCGGCTTCAGGGCGGCGATCGAGCGTGATGGTTCCGGGCACCTCGCAGTGATTGCCGAGATCAAGCGCCGTTCCCCGTCGAAGGGCGACCTTCTGCCGGGTCTCGACCCCGCGGAACTTGCGTCGACCTATGAATCATGTGGGGCGACGTGCATGTCGGTGCTGACCGACGAACCGCACTTTGGCGGATCGGTCGCCGATCTTCAGTCTGCCCGCAGTGCATGTCACCTTCCGGTGATTCGCAAGGATTTCACTGTCGGGCCACGTGATGTGTGCGATGCGCGGATCATGGGTGCCGACTGCGTACTGCTGATCGCCGCGGCCCTGTCGCCGAACGAATTGCGCGAATTGCATGCACTCGCACTGAGCATCGGGCTCGACGTCCTGGTCGAGATCCACGACGAAAAGGAACTCGATGCAGCGCTTGCGGCCGAGGCATCCCTCGTCGGTGTGAATCAGAGGGATCTCGTGACCTTCCACGTCGATCACGAGCGAGCGTTGCGCATGGCTTCGCTCATGCCCCGAGGTGTCGTCCGGGTCGCCGAGTCGGGGGTGCGCAATGGTGACGACGCGGCAAGTCTTCGACGGGCCGGATACCACGCCGTACTGGTTGGCGAGAGCCTCGTGACTGCAAGTGACACGTGCGCATCCCTCAAGGCTCTGTTGGTGACGTAGTACCTTCAGGTTTGGTGTTCATCAAGATCTGCGGGATCACAAGCGAGGACGACGCGCTGCTTGCCGTCGCCATGGGCGCCGATGCGGTTGGGTTCATATTCGCTCCCTCGTCACGTCAGATCGCGGTGAAGCGGGCGTACGACATCAGCCGTCGGTTGCCTCCCGAGATCCTCACCGTGGGTGTCTTTCGCGACGAACATCCCGCGCGTGTCGTTGACCTGGTGCACGAAGCAGGCTTGAAAGCCGCGCAGTTGCATGGCCACGAATCGGCTGCCGATGTTGCTGCGGTCGCCGCCAGCGTACGGTTTGTCATCAAGGCAGTCGTCGCCGGTTCCGCTGATGCGCGTCATGCCGACAAGTTCGGTACGGGCCTCGTACTCCTCGACGCCCCGGCCCCGGGGTCGGGAAAAGTGTTCGACTGGTCGCTGGCCGGAGACGTGGCCATCGGGCCGAGGATCATCCTCGCGGGGGGACTCAATCCGGCGAATGTCTCCGACGCAATCGAACAGGTGCGCCCTTGGGGTGTCGATGTCTCGAGCGGAGTCGAAAGTCAACCCGGCAAGAAAGATCCCCGACTTGTCCGCGCGTTCATCGCCGCGGCGCGAGCCGCGACGCCATCGCAGTACGTCGGGCCCGACGAGATGCCCTACGACTGGCAGGACGACCTCTAGCTCTTCGGCGGGACCGATTTCACCGAAATCGAATCGTGTGGGTTCGTCTTCCCCTGCGAGACTGTGATGCATGAGCATCATGGTGGAACCCGACGGATCTGGTCGCTTCGGGCAGTTCGGTGGCCGTTTTGTTCCCGAAACACTGGTGCCTGCCTGTCAAGAGCTCGAAGCGGGCTTTCGCGAGGCGTGGGATGATCCCGCGTTCCGGGGTGAGCTCGACCACCTTTTGCGCACGTACGCGGGTCGGCCGTCGATTCTCACCGAGTGCAACAACCTTGGTCGTCAACTCGGCATCAGGTTGTTGCTGAAGCGCGAAGACCTGAACCACACGGGTTCCCACAAGATCAACAACGTCCTTGGTCAGGCGCTGCTCGCAAAGCGAATGGGCAAGAAGCGCATCGTGGCCGAAACCGGCGCCGGCCAGCACGGTGTCGCGTCGGCTACCGCGGCGGCACTCCTGGGTCTCGAATGCAAGGTCTACATGGGTGCGGTCGACATGGAGCGTCAGGCGTTGAACGTCTTTCGTATGCGGCTCCTTGGTGCACAGGTCGAGCCCGCCATGTCGGGTAGCCGCACCCTGAAGGATGCGGTGAACGAAGCAATGCGCGACTGGGTGGCCACGGTGGAATCGACTCACTACTGCCTCGGTTCGGTGATGGGGCCACACCCGTATCCGTGGATGGTGCGACAGTTCCACCGCGTCATCGGTGACGAGGCGCGTGAGCAGTGTCGTGAGGCGACCGGTGCCGATCCCGATGTTGTCGTCGCGTGCGTGGGCGGAGGGTCGAACGCGATCGGAATCTTCTCGGGCTTCATCGACACAAAAGCGCGTTTGATCGGCGTCGAGCCCGCGGGTGGTGCGGCGGTTGGTCGGGGAGTGCCCGGCGTCGTGCACGGCATGAAGAGCTACCTCATGCAAGACGAGCACGGCCAGGTTCAAGAAGCCCACTCGATCAGCGCCGGTCTCGACTATCCCGGAGTTGGTCCAGAACACTCGTACCTGGCCGAAGTGGGTCGCGCCGAGTATCCGGCAGTGACCGACGAGGAAGTAATCGCCGGCTTCAGCCTGCTCGCCAAAACCGAAGGCATCATCCCCGCGCTCGAGTGTGCACACGCGCTTGCGTGGATTGCGCGCGAGGCTCCGAACATGGCTGGACAGACCGTGCTCATGAACCTGTCCGGGCGCGGGGACAAGGACGTCGCACAGATGATGGACATCTTGAAGTGACCGGCCTCGAAGCGCACCTTCGGGCGCGACGAAACGAGGGGAGAAAACTTCTCGTTCCCTACGTCACCGGTGGATTGACCAACTGGAAGGAAGGAATTCGCGCTGCGGTCGCCGCAGGAGCCGACGCTGTCGAAGTGGGCATCCCTTTTTCCGATCCCGTCATGGATGGCCCGGTGATCCAAGATGCTTCGCAGCGGGCACTCGAGGCCGGAGCCACACCTCCGGGCATCCTCGCGGAGATCCCGACAATCGACGTGCAGGTGCCGATCGTGGTCATGCTCTACTACAACACCGTCTTTCGAACGGGGCACGAACGATTTGCGTCGTTGTGCAGCAACAATGGCGTGTCGGGGGCCATCGTCCCCGACCTGCCGCTCGAGGAGTCCGGGCCGTGGTGCGAAGTTGCCGACGCCGCGGGAATCGAGACCGTGATGCTTGCTGCGCCAACCGCCCCCGATGAACGTCTGCCGCGAATCGCCTCACGCGCGAGGGGCTTCGTCTATGCGGTGGGTTTGCTCGGTATCACCGGTGAACGCGACGCACTCGCCAACACGGCGACGGCAATTGCAGGTCGTGTGAAAGCCGTGACGGACAAACCAGTGCTCGTTGGTGTCGGGGTGTCGAATGCCGCTCAGGCCCGCGAGGCGTGTCGTGTTGCCGACGGGGTCATTCAGGGTGCGTCGGTTGTGCGGCGTCTCATGGAGTCGGGTCCCGATGCGGTCGGTGACTACATCGCAGAAGTGCGCGCGGCGATCGACGAAAATTGAGCCGTAACGACGAGCAAAGCGGGAGACACATGCTGAAACCAGGAGACGCGGCCCCGGCCATCACCCTTCTCGATCAAAACGGCAAGACGGTTGAGCTTGCGAAGTTCGCGAAGAAGAAGGTCCTTCTTTATTTTTATCCGAAGGCTGACACGCCGGGTTGCACGGCGCAGTCGTGTGGCCTGCGTGACGTGAAGGAGCAGATCGGTCGTACCGTCATCATTGGGGTCAGCCCCGACAAGCCGGAGAAACTGAAGAAATTCGACGACAAATACGATCTCGGATTCACACTCCTCGCCGACACGGAAAACAAGGTCGCCAAGGCCTACAAGGTCTGGAAGAAAAAGAGCATGTACGGCCGTGAGTACATGGGTATCGAGCGTTCGGCGTTTCTCATCGGTCCCGATGGCGTCATCTTGGAGGCGTGGTACAAGGTGTCACCGAAGGACACGCCGGCCAATTTGCTGAAGGCTCTCGGGAAGTAGGGAGATTGCATGTCGCTTCGCCGACCAGACGAGGTGCTGCCTCACCGTCCGCCATTTCTCTTCTTGGACGAAGTGAGCGAATTGGTCGATGCAACCTCGGCACGAGGTTCCTGGTCGTTGTCGGGTGATGAATGGTTCTTTCCGGGTCATTTTCCCGGTCGGCCCACGTTGCCCGGCGTCTTGATGTGCGAGGCGATTGCTCAGTTGGGCGCGTACGTCGTTCTCAGTTCGTCGGGCCTCACGGGCAAGCTCCCGCTTTTCGGCGGGTTGGATTCCGCCCGATTCCGACGACAAGTCGTTCCGGGTGACACGCTGACCCTTGAAGTGACGCTCGGTCGCATGTCGTCACGCGCCGGCAAGGGCAGTGGGCGGGCCCTCGTCGATGGGTCGGTCGCGTGTGAGTGTGATCTGATGTTTGTCCTCGTCGACGCCTGAGTCGTTGGGGCGTCACTTCGCGGGCGCGAGAATCACCGATCCGTTGTGGCCGCCAAATCCGAAGTTGTTCGACATGGCCGGACCGGGGGTCCACGGGCGGGGTGATCCGACGACGAGGTCGATGTCGAGGTCGGGATCAAGCGCGGTGGTTCCGGCAGTCGGCGGAATGAGACGGTTTTCGAACGCCATCAGCACGGCCGCGGCCTCGAGCGCCCCGGCGGCACCGAGGGCGTGCCCGGTCACGCCCTTTGTCGACGTGACGGCTGGGCGATGCGGGCCGAAGACCGTTTTCATCGCTTGCGCCTCGGCGGCGTCGTTGAGGGGCGTTGACGTGCCATGGGCATTCACGTGAGTGATGTCTGACGGCGAGAGTCCGGCATCGTCGAGCGCGAGTCGCATGCAGGCCTGGGCGCCGACACCACCGGGCGACGGTGCGGTGATGTGGTGGGCGTCGGCGTTGCTTGCCGCTCCGAGCACTTCGCCGATGATCGTCGCACCGCGTGAGACGGCGAGGTCCCAGCGCTCGAGAATGAGGACGGCGGCACCTTCTCCCATCACGAAGCCGTCTCGCGTGGCGTCGAATGGTTTACTCGAACCCGTGGTTGACAGAGCCGTCATGTTGCCGAAGCCGGCGAGCGAGGTGGGCGTTGCGGCCGACTCCGACCCCCCGGTTGCGACGGCATCGCACAATCCGTAAGCAACCAGACGGGCTGCGTAGCCGATGGCGTGGGTCGACGCGGCGCACGCGGTGCAGATGGTTTCGTTGGGGCCCTGCAGTCCGTACCGCATGGAAATGGCCGCTCCGGCCGCGTTCGCCATCATCATCGGGACGAGGAAAGGCGACACCCGTCGAGCGCCTTTTTCGAGCAACACACCGACTTGTTCTTCGAGAGTGTGGAGGCCGCCGACTCCCGTCGCGAAGATGGTGCCGAATCGTCCCTTGTCAGCAGAGAGGGAACCTGCCTGTGCGAACGCCTCGGCGGCGGCGGCGAGTGCAAACTGTTCGACGCGGTCGGCGCGGCGCGCTTCCTTCGGATTGTCGAACCAGGGCGAGGGATCCCAATTGGCGATCTCGTTCGCCTTCGTGTCAACCAGGCCGGGGCCCAAGAGGCCCTGCCAGAACGCGGACTTGCCCACTCCGCAGGGCGCCACCACCCCGAGGCCGGTGATGGCTACGCGGTGCGGCCCGCCGCCGGCGACCGGATTGCGCATCAGAGCTTGGAGACCACCAGGTCGAACGCCTGGCCGACGGTCCGGATGTCCTTCAGATCATCTTCGGGAACTTCGATGCCGAACTCTTCTTCGAGTGCCATGACGAGCTCGACCAGGTCGAGGCTGTCGGCATCGAGGTCGTCACCGAACGAAGCTTCTTTCTTGACCTGCGACGCATCGACCGAGAGGACGTCGACGGCGCACTTTGTGAAACGGGCGAAGAGGTCATCGCTCATGGTTGCGCCTGTGTTTCGGTTCTTTCATTCTGTCAGTTGGGCATTCTGTCAGTTGGGCTCGGCTCAATGGCCCATACCCAGGCCCCCGTCGACGGGAATCACGGCACCTGTGACGTAGGCGGCATCGGCCGATGCCAGGAACGCAACCACGCCCGCAATCTCTTCGACCGTGGCGACTCGACCGAGGGGAACGGCCGCAGCGAGTTCGGCAAGGCGTTCTTCGCCGAGTGCGGCGGTCATGTCGGTGGCCACGGGGCCGGGCGCCACCACGTTCACAGTGATGTTCCGCGAGCCAAGTTCGCGGGCAAGTGAGCGAGCGAGTCCGACAAGGCCTGCTTTCGAGGCCGCATAGTTCGCCTGTCCGGCAGAACCGAGAAGCCCGACAACCGACGACATGAAGACGATGCGCCCCGAGCGGGCACGGAGCATCGACTGTGCTGCGCGCTTTGAGACCCTGTAGGCCGCAGTGAGATTGGCGTCAACCACCGCGGTGAAGTCGTTTTCGCTCATTCGTACGAAGAGTCCATCCTTCGTGATGCCCGCATTGGAAACCAGAACCTCGACCTTGCCGAGCGACGACTCGACCTCGTCGAATGCAGCATTCACCGAATCGCTCGACGTGACGTCGCACTTGACGGCGAGGACACCCACTGCCGTGAGGTCAGCCGGCGGAGGAGAGGAGTTGTATGTGACCGCGACCTTGTCGCCGAGCGCCACGAAGCGTGCGGCACAAGCGGCCCCGATGCCGCGCGAACCACCCGTGACAAGGACGACACGTGACATGTCAGGCACCCCACCTGATGATCGCACTTGCGGCCGTCATGCCGGCGCCGAAGCCGACGAGCAGAACGAGATCGCCGGGAGAGAGACGGCCTTTGTCGGCTGCGTCGAAAAGAGCGAGGGGGATCGATGCCGAAGACGTGTTGCCGGTCTCGTTGATGCACACCGCGGCGCGTTCCATCGGCACACCCAAGCGATCGCATGCCGCCGAGATGATGCGGATGTTCGCCTGGTGGGGAACGACCAATGCCAGATCGTCGGCAGTGATGCCCGCGATGGCCATCGACTTGCGCGCGGAGTCGACCATGATGCGAACGGCACGACGGAAGACCTCTTTGCCGTCCATGTGGATAGTTCCGCCGATTTCGCAATACAGCAGTTCCTCCGCCGAGCCATCGGCGTCGAGGTCCCATGCGAGAAGTTGACCGGGTCCATCGGTGGCTTCGAGCACCGCGGCGCCGCTGCCGTCGGCGAAGAGAACCGCAGTGTTGCGGTCGTTCCAGTCGGTGATCCGGGCCAGCGTGTCGGTTCCGATGAGGAGAACCTTCTTTGAGCCCATGGCGATGAGCCCGTGGGCGACGACCGTTGCGTAGACGAAACCGCTGCAGGCCGCATTGACATCGAATGCCCCGCACTTCAACCCCAATGCATTTTGAACGGTTGCTGACGTGGCGGGGACGGTGCGATCCGGCGTGGTGGTCGACAGCACCAGTGCGTCGATTTCCGTCGGGTCGATCCCGGCCATTTCCAGAGCAAGGCGACCACTTGCGATCGAAAGTCCCGACGTGGTGCCACCGATGTGGCGTCGCTCGATTCCCGTGCGCTCGCGGATCCACTCGTCCGACGTGTCCATCATGGCTTCGAGGTCGTTGTTGGTGAGAACCTTCGGAGGAAGGGCCCGTCCCCAACCGGTGATGCGCGCGCCGATGGCCGAAGTCGGAATGTTCGGCATGGTCAGTGGGTGCGCAACCAAGCGATGGGTTGGCGGTGTGTCACGCGTTCGCCGTCGACTGCGATGTAGCTCTGCAAAAGACCCGCGAACGGGCTGCGCACCTCGGTGTCTCCGACGCGTCCGAGTAGGTCTCCGACTGCGATGCGGGTGCCCGCCGGATGCAAGGTGTCGGGGCTGAAGACGCCGGCGCAGGGGCTGACGACGAGGCGTTCGGTGGCGAAAAGGTGCTCTCCTTCGAGCGGAGCCGGACCGGTCGGAGCGGCCTTGTTGACCCAGTCGATCAGCTTGTCGAGCTCATCCGGGGTGGCGACGCTGATGGTGCGAGCATTGTCGACTGTGCGCTTCGCCATTCCTGTGAGAACACCACCGGGACCAAGTTCGACGAAGCCGGTGACACCCGCTTCGGACATCGCGAGGAGACAGTGTTTCCAACGAACCGGACTCGAAAGCTGCGCGGAGAGGAGAGAGATCCACTCTTGCGCCCCGTCGTGCGGCAAGGCGTCGACATTGGAGACGACAGCGACCTCGGCGTCGCGGATATTGGCGTTGGCGATGGCCTGGCGGAGACGATCGCGTGCGGCTGCCATGAAGGGTGTATGAAAGGCGCCTGAGACTTGGAGTGGCATCACCTTCTTGGCGCCGAGATCCTTCGCGTGAACGGCGGCAGCGTCGACACCTGCAGGCGAACCTGCAATGACAACTTGTCCCGGCGCGTTGAAGTTCGCAACCCAAACGTCGGCATCGGCGCGTCGACAGGCCACTTCGACGTCGTCGTCGTCGAGGCCGAGCACCGCGGCCATCGTGCCGGGTGACGCGGTTCCGGCGTCGTGCATTGCCGAGGCACGTTCAACCACGAGCGCAACGCCCTCCTCGAAAGAAAGGGCTCCCGTGGCCGTGAGCGCGGTGTATTCCCCGAGCGAATGACCCGCACAGAAACTCGGCTCAATGCCGAGTCGTTCGACGGCATCGAGGACCATGAGCGACGACACGTAGGTCGTGAGCTGGGCGTTCCTCGTGTCCTTCAATTCGTCGGCGTCGGCCTCGAGAAGGAGCCGTCCCACGTCGCGACCCGCGATGTCGGACGCCTCCCCGACGAGCTCCCAGCTCTCGTGGTCGACCCATGGCCGACCCATTCCCGGGCGCTGGGACCCTTGTCCGGGAAAGGTAAACGCGAGCACAAGCCGAGGTTAGACGTTTCGTAGTTTCGAAACCGTTTTCGCTACCAGCCAGTAGCATTTCCGTTCCACTCGCAACGAAAAGCGAAGGCCCGAGTGGCGGAATGGCAGACGCGGCGGACTCAAAATCCGCTGTCCGGAAGGGCGTGTGGGTTCGAATCCCACCTTGGGCACGCAACACAGCGCACGGCGCAGCAAGACAAAGCGACACAAGATGGCAGCACGCAAGACGGGAAAGAACGGAGGTTGGCTCTTGAATCGACGACTCGAACAAAATGCAGCACGGTTGCGCGCTGCCAGGGCCAAGCTCGCACTCGCCGACGAGCAGTTGGCGGCGATGGAAGATGACGCGGCCAACCAGGAACTCCGCGCGATCGTGTCCGAAACAGCCGACTCTGCCTTCGAGTTCCGTCAAGCGGCAGCGCACGCTGCGGCGATGCGTCGGCACCGTGACGACCTGCGACGCGAAGTCGTCGACCTCGAGAGCCGGCAAGACGAACTGCTCGATCGTCTCTCTGCTGCACGGGGAACCGGCGGCGCCTGATGCCCACCCGCGTCGTCATTGCAGAGGACGAGGCGATCATTCGCCTCGACCTGCGGGAGACGCTGGAAGAAGAGGGCTACGTGGTTGTGGCCGAAACCGGTCGGGGCGACAAGGCGGTCGAGCTCGTCCGCGAACACAAACCCGACCTTGCGATTCTCGACATCAAGATGCCCGGTCTCGACGGGCTGCAGGCCTCTCGACTCATCTCGGGCGACAAAATCTGCCCGGTCGTGCTGCTGACCGCGTTCAGTCAACGTGAGATCGTCGAACAGGCCCGTGACGCGGGTGCTCTTGCCTACATCGTCAAGCCCTTCCAGAAAACCGACCTGGTGCCCGCAATCGAAGTGGCACTCGGGCGTTTTCGCGAGATCCAGCTGCTGGCGAGCGAGGTCGGGGCGCTCGAAGAGCAGCTCGAGACGCGGAAACTCATCGACCGCGCAAAGGGTGTTCTCATCGACAAGTCCGGTCTCAGCGAGTCCGAGGCCTATGCGTTCATTCAGCGTTCTGCGATGTCGGAACGTGCGCGAATGAAGGACATTGCCGAGCAGATTCTTGCCGGCAACCTCATGCCCTAGGTTGACGACATATGAAGTGCCTCGCCCTCGACGGCAACTCCCTCGCGTACAGGGCCTTCTTTGCGTTGCCGAGCGACATGGCGACGTCCGCGGGCCAGGTGACGAACGCAATCGTTGGCTTCACATCGATGTTGACGAACCTCTTGAAGGACGTGAAACCCGATGCGCTCGTGGTTGTTTTCGACCGACCCGAAAAGACGTTCCGACACGAAGCGGTTCCCGAATACAAGGCGCAGCGTGAGGCCGCGCCCGACACTTTGCGCAGCCAGATGGGGATCATCCGCGAACTGCTCGATTCACTGGGCGTGACCGTTCTCGACGCCGCAGGCTTCGAAGGTGACGACATCATCGCGACGTTGGCGACCAAGTGTGTCGAGGCCGGCGATGACATCGTGATCGTGACGGGCGACCGCGACTCGTTCCAGCTGGTCAGGGATCCTCACGTGCGGGTCCTCTACAACAAGCGGGGTGTCAGCGACTACGCGTTGTACGACGAGGCGGGCATCGTCGAGCGAACCGGGGTGACGCCGGCGCGTTACGTCGACTACGCGGCATTGCGCGGTGACCCGAGTGACAACCTGGTCGGCGCCAACGGCGTGGGGGAGAAGACCGCGGCCAAACTGGTCAACGAGTACCCCGACCTCGTGGCGATTCTCGACTCGGCCGAGCGGCAGACCCCGAAGCTCCGCGCCTCCCTCGAGGAGTGTCGCGAACGTGTTCTGCGCAACGCAGGAATCATGGTGTTGCGAACCGACGTGCCGATCGATGTCGTACCGGCCGCGTGTCAACCGAGGCCCGACTGGACGGCGACGCAGCGACTCCTTGATTTCCTCGAAATGCGAACCATGTCGAAGCGCCTGCGTGATGCTTTTTCGAATTGGTCGACGCCTGCACTCGAGGACGACGTGATCGACTCCGTATCCGCCACACTCTCCTCGGACTTCGCTCGCTTCTCCCCGGGACAACTGAAGGCGCTCAAGAAGAATTCGACGACGCTTGCCGTGTCCGAATGCGGCGAGGCCGGTGTCGTCGTCGCATTCGGGGTCGACGCGGCCGAGTGCGTCGCATTTTCCTGGTCCGATCTCGACGGCTTGGCCTCGTGTCTCGGTGCGGCAGATGAAGTGCGGGCGCACGACGCGAAGCTCTTGTGGCGCAGGCTTCTCGAGTCCGGCTTCGATATCGGCCGACTTGTTTTCGACACGGCGATCGCCGCCTATCTTCTCGACCCGGTCGACGGCGGTCATCGACTCGATCGGTTGGTCGAGACCCATCTCGGGTCCTCGTTGCCATCGGGAAGTACAGAGTCAAGTGGTGAATTGGACTTCGGCGGCTCGTCGTCGGGCGACGACGCACTTTTCGCGGCGGGCGCCGCGCGCACCCGTGCAATCGCCGCTCTGGTCGGTCCGCTTTCCCGAGCGCTGGTCGACAGTGGCATGGACCAACTCTTTCGCGACATCGAGATGCCCCTGGTGGGTGTGCTCGCGCGCATGGAGGTCCGCGGTATCGGGGTCGATACGGGCGCGCTCGATTCGATCACGAAGAACCTCACCGAACGGACAGTCGAGCTGTCCTCGCTACTCCATCGGCTCGTCGGCCACGACTTCAACGTGAACTCCCCGACGCAACTGCAGAAGATCCTCTACGAGGAACGAGGTCTTTCGAAAGGCAAGAAGACAAAAACCGGTTACAGCACCGACGCAGCGACGCTCGAGAAGCTGCGCGACGAATGGCCGGAGTTCATCGACGCCCTGCTTGAGTATCGAGAGGTAGAGAAGTTGCGGGGAACCTACGGCGAAGGCCTGCGTGCCGTCGTTGCCGCCGACAGTCGAATCCACGCCGTGTTCAACCAAACCGTCGCCCGAACCGGGCGGTTGAGCAGCGAAAATCCGAATCTGCACAACATTCCCGTGCGCTCCGACCTCGGCAAGGTGTTTCGCACCGCCTTTGTCGCATCGAAGGGCTGCGAGTTGCTCGTCGCCGATTACAACCAGATCGAGCTGCGTTGCATCGCCCACCTTGCAAACGACCCCGGTCTGATTGCGGCGTTCAATGCCGGAGTCGACATCCATAGCGCCACGGCGGCACGTGTCTTCGGGGTCGACGAAGCGAAGGTCACTGGCGATCAACGTGCACGCGCAAAGATGGTGTCGTACGGACTGGCGTACGGAATGGAGGCCTACGGTCTCTCGCAACGCTTGTCCATCGACGTTTCCGAGGCGAGCGAAATCCTTGATGCGTACTTCGTTGCATTCCCGGCGGTGCGCGCCTACATGGACAAGACCGTGGCCGAGGCCCGCCAACGCGGTTTCACCGAGACCCTGTTCGGTCGGCGTCGCCCGATCCCGGAGCTGACGAGTGACAACTTCCGCGTGAGGCAGGCCGGTGAGCGTCAAGCGATGAACGCCGGAATCCAGGGTCTGGCCGCCGACATCTTCAAGATTGCGCTCGTGCGCATTGACGCGAGTCTCGAAGCCGCCGGGCTGGACTCTCGTCTCGTTCTTCAGGTTCACGACGAAGTTCTCGTCGAGGCGCCGAAGGCCGAGAAGAAATCGGTCGAAGAAATTGTCCTCGGCGTGATGCGCGGTGCGGCATCGCTGGCGGTGCCTCTCGAGGTGAACGCGGCGTGGGGCGCCACGTGGGCAGAGGCGAAGTAGCCATGGGTCGCGGTGAGATCGGCGCCGACGGACACTGGTTCGAAGATCTCGCCTCGCACATGGGAGAGACCTACCTTCGCTATTCATTCACCAAGGGCACCGAGCAAGAGGTCGATTTTCTCGTCGAGGCTCTCGGGCTCGATGAGGGATCGCGCGTCCTCGACGTCGGATGCGGTCCCGGGAGGCATTCGATTTCGTTGGCGAAGAGAGGGATGCGTGTGCACGGCATCGACATCTCCGGGGCCTTCATCGAGGTGGCGCGCGAGACCGCGGAGCGGTCGAATGTCGAAGAACGTGCAACATTCGAGCGTGTCGACGCTCGCGTCGCCTCGTTTCCACCGATTTTCGACGCCGCCATTTGTCTTTGCCAAGGCGCTTTCGGCTTGATGGACCACCTGTCGCACGACCTCGAGGTGCTGGGAGGGCTGTCGGCGGCCCTGAAACCCGGGGGAGGGTTCGCCCTCAGCGCGTTCAGTGCCTACTACGCGGTGAAATACCACACCGAGGCCACCTTCGACGCAGGAAAGGGGGTGTCCTCCGAACATACGGTGGTTCGCAACGCCGCCGGCGAGGGTCTGGGGGTAGAGTTGCGAACGGGTTGCTTTACGCCCCGGGAGCTGCGCCTCATGTGTCGCCAGGTGGGCTTGAGCGTCGACGACGTGCATTCGGTCGAGCCCGGCTCGTACGGACGGGCTGACGCGACGGTGGAATCCCCGGAGTTTCTGGTTTTGGGCCACCGCTGGTAGGTTTTCGGGGTCCTATCCACCGATTCCCGTCCCTTCGAAAGCG
>CAZVPL010000003.1:0-10206 GCA_964629075.1 uncultured Bifidobacterium sp.
GTGTACGAACTATCGAGTGGAAGTGACCGTTGATCGATGCGGTCGAGACCCCACGACAAGGGCGACAGCTGGGTGTCTGACGCCGAGACCATCACGTCGGGTTCAATCGCGATGACATTCGGGTTCGCCGCCAATGAGTCGTAGGCCTCGGAAGTGAGGTCGGCTGCAAAGCCGGTGATTGCTCGGCTGTACGGCAAGACGTTCGTAGCACCGACGGCCGAAGCGACACTGAATGCGTTGGCACCATCGCGCAGGCGCACGATGTATCGACCGGGTGTTGCGGCGATACGGACGGTCGAGTTCGGCTCGACCGCGAGAACGTCGCCGTCACGTCGGAGGCGACGCACGTCATTCGCGTCGAGGGTTGCCACCAAGCCGTCGACGGCTTCGGTGAAGACATCCGACACCTCGTTACCCAAAGCGCGTTCCTTGCGCGCTTTCGCCACCGCATCGACACCGGGGTCGAAGGTGACCACGTACTCACCGGCGGCCGCAACCATCTCGGCTGCGAGCGGTGCCGGAGGCACGACGAGCGCCACGGAGCCGACGAGACCGGCCGCAACCGCGACCGCCAGCCGTTTCCGAGCAACTTTCACGGCTCCAACATAGAGAAAGAAGGTAAGAAAGTTCCTGCAGCAGCCCCGTCCTTTCCCCTTTCTTTTGGGGTCGGTGAACGGCGTCACCGGCCGCAGTACTGTCGGGCCTGATGACGGCTCGCTTGCGAGGGGCTTCGAGGCTGGCGGCGGGCTTCCTGATCGCCGCTCTCGGTGCCGCCTGTTCCCCCTCTGGGGATGCCGCCACGACAACCCTCGGCCCGACCGAACCGTCCACGACCGCCTTGCCAACGACCACGACGTTGCCGTCGGTTCTGCCCGGCTCGGGAACGATCCCCCTCGCCGAACTTGCCGACGTTCTCCGCGCCGACGACATCGTCGCCACCGCGGAGCGTGCGTTGGGGGCATGGACCGACACGCCCGCGGAATGCAGTCCGTCACGCGCCGAGGCGTTGGCGACGCGTGACCAGTTCATCCGTGTGGCGACATACCTCGAACGGGCGCGGGGTGCGACGCGCGACCTTCGCGACACCGCGGCCTTCAGACGACTGATCGAGCTCGAGGCGTCCTATCGAAACGATGCAGCAACGAGGACATTCGTCGTCTGCGGTGAATCAACGGGCATTTTGGCGACCTCGCCCGCCACCTCGACGACGATTGCCGGGGGCACCGCACAGGGCCTGACAGCGGGTGGCATCGCCGAAGTCGATCTGACAATCAACGGTGATCCGAAGGTCGACCAAGAGTTCACGGTGGCGGATCTCGGAGCGCCATGCGACGGAATCGGTGCAAACACGACGTTTCTTGTCAGTTCGCAGGATGCTTCGGGTCGGTGGGTCATCACCGATGTCATCGTCGACAAGACCGGCCTCACCAGCACGGCGGTGATCCCAACCCGCGCAGGGCCGGGCGCAATCGAATACCTCGCATACTGCGGCACACTCGACAAACGCCACGGCGTCACCACATTCCGTGTTCGACCGACGGGAGACACGACAACCACGAGCCCGACGTCCACCACGGTTGCTGCCGGCACGCCGCTCGTGGTGGTCGAGATCCCGGCAACGGGGGGTCGTGTTGTCGTCGACCCGCGCGCAACCGAGGTTGCAGTTGAACCGAAGAGCGTCACGGCATTTCTTGCCGCGAATGATTCGGTGGGCGGTGTCGTCATCGCGCGGCTGAACCTCGGCGATTGGATTGCCCTCCGCGAGAACGAAGTGACCTGGATACCGGTCGGGCCGGGCGACGAAGGCCTTGAAACCCGAATCGTCGGCGCCCGGAACGCGGCCGAGCGAACGATCGAAGTGGTTTCACCAAGCACGACAACGACAACGTCGACAACCGTCGTTCTTTCATCACCGCCAACCACCCTGTCGGTCTCGACGTCGACTCCGAACGACGAAGACGACGCGACTCTATGGGTGATCGTCGTGCTCGTCACCGTCGCGGCACTGACGGTGATGTTCTCGCGCCTGCGTTTGCGGCGCTGACGAGGATCAGTCCTGCTGTTCGGCGATCTCGCGGCGCACTTCGTCCATGTCGAGATCGCGAACCGCACCGATCAACTGCTCGAGCATGTGCTCGGGCAACGCCCCCGCTTGACGGAAAACCAGCACGCCGTCGCGAAACGCCATGATTGTCGGAATCGACTGGATCTGCAGTGCGCCGGCGATGCCCTGTTCGGCCTCGGTGTCGACTTTCGCGAAGGTGATGTCAGCGTGATTCTCCGACACCTTCTCATAGACCGGAGCGAACATCTTGCAGGGCCCGCACCAGTCGGCCCAGAAGTCGACGAGCGTGATCCCGTCGGCCGTCACCGTTGATTCAAAGTCCGCCTCGTTCAGGTTCACCGTCGTCATGCAGCCGAGGCTAACGGTCGCAGGTGGAGAGCGTTCCTCCGCTTGCCACACTGTGCGCAATGAGCAGCATCGTCGTTTCCGAGCTCGCCTACGCGCCGCCGGGTGCCGATCAGATCTTCTTCGATGTCAGCTTCGGAGTGTCACCGGGCGAACATGCGGCGATCGTGGGTGCCAATGGTGTCGGAAAGAGCACGATTCTCAAGATTCTCTCGGGTGTCTACGAAGCCGACGAAGGCGACTTCGCGGTCGGTGGCACCATGCTCTCGATGACGCAGGACGTCGGCATGTCCCGGCCCGACGATTCGCTGCGCGAAATGTTGATCGAAGTCGCGCCGGCGAATCTCCGCACTGCCGGTCGCGCCCTCGTCGCCGCCGAGCTGGCGTTGGCCGACGGTACCGACGACGGAATGGGATACGCGGAAGCGCTCGCCACGTGGGGCGACCTCGGCGGCTACGAACTTGAAGCGCAGTGGGCGGCATCGGCGCAGCGCAGCGTGAAAACCCCGGTCGACGACTTCTCTCGCCGAAAGGTCTCCGAACTGTCGGGCGGAGAGCGCAAGCGCTTGGTGCTCGACTTGCTTCTCACTTCGGGTGCCGACGTGCTGTTGCTCGACGAGCCCGACAACTATCTCGACATCCCCACGCGCGCGTGGCTCGAAGACCAGATCAGATCGTGCAAGTCGACGATCCTCATGGTCAGCCACGACCGCGCACTTCTCGAACGAGTCGCAACCAAGATCGTCGTCATCGAAGGTTCGGGATGTTGGGTCCATGGCGGCTCGTATGCAACATTCCCCGAGGCACGCGCCAAGCGACAGGAACAACTCGGTGACGACCTGAAGCGGTGGGAAGTCGAAGAGCGCCGTCTCTTCCACCACATGAAGATCATGAAGCAGCGCGCGGCACAGAACTTCAAGAATGCAACCAAGGCCAACGCGGCGGAAACCCGCTGGGAGAAATTCGTTGCAGCCGGTCCTCCCCCGCCGCCGGTACCCGACCAGCAGATCCACGTTCGCTTCCGCGGCAGCGATTCGGCACGACGAGTCGTGAAACTCGACGACGTCGCCGTCGATGATCTTTTCTTTCCGTTCTCCGACGAAGTCCACTTCGGCGAACGTGTCGGCCTGATCGGCCCCAACGGAACGGGCAAGACGCACCTCCTCAATGCGCTGAACGGCAACTCGTCAGGGTTGGCGGGAAGCATCACCTTCGGACCACGTACCTCGGTCGGCATGTTCAATCAGGTGAACGACCGCCCCGAGTTCGCGGGCAGAACCTGCATCGACATCGTGCGCGACAAGCTCATCGACGAAGAACGTTCGATGCGTGCACTCGCGCGCTACGGATTGCGCAACCAGGCGCGGCAGGAATTCCAGACGTTGTCGGGTGGCCAGAAGGCCCGGCTCGAAATTCTCACTCTCGAGCTCGACGGCCACAACGTGTTGTTGCTCGACGAGCCCACCGACAACCTCGACATCGAATCGTCCGAGGCCCTCGAAACCGCGCTCGATGGCTTCGAGGGCACGGTCATTGCCGTCAGCCACGACCGTACGTTTCTCGCCAAGTTCGATCGGTTCATCATGGTCACCGACGAAGGTGGCGTGTTCGGATTGCCCGACTTCGACGTGGCGATGAAGGGTCTTGCCGACCCCGCGAAGTTGCCAACCGTCAGGCTGGCAAAACCCCTGACGGCCTAAACCGACGGGGGCGGCAGACTGCCCGGAGCGTCGGCGAGGTGCTGACGTTCTGCGCGCAACTGCGCGATCAATCGACCGGTGGTGCCGTTGCACAGCGCGATCCCCCACTCGATGCGGAATTGCACTTCGTCGGCAACCTCGGCGCCGTAACCGAACCCGGAGTTCTTCTTGCGACCCGTGACACCGAAGGTGGTGTACCCCATCTCGTTGTGTTCGCAGGCAATGACCCGGGCAAAGGGCCACTCGACGGTGTTGTTGGCGCCGAGAAACACGGCACGAACGTTGGTGATGACGGTTTCACCGTCTTCGACGTACGTGAGAGATTCTTTGCCGGGAACGCGCTTGCCCCGAACACCACCCGTGTTGAATCGGATTCCACCGAAGAGTGGAAACGACACCCCGCCGTAACCGCCCTGATACGTGGACGGCGCGCGCGTGGTTTCCAGGAGCGCAGAGCCCTGAATTTTCGCGATAGCGAATTCGTCGGCCTTCAACACCACGCCGCCGTCGTCCCCTTCGAACAGCCCGTCGAGCTCGCCCCGCGCAGACCGCTCGACGGCATCGATCATGGTGTCGATGGTGTCGAGCCGTGTTTGACGATCGGCCTGCGCCGCACGCGCCGCGGCGGCGGCTTGTTGGGCGGCTTCTTGTTCTTTTCGTTGGCGACGACGCTCGAAAAACCCCACGCATGGATCGTAGGCACTGGGTGTTCTCATATCCTCGACTTCGTGATCGTGATTGATGCGCAGGGAATCGCCGCCTCGCGGCCGAACCGCCCGCTGTTTCGCGACCTTTCCATCACCGTCTCCACGGGCGACCGCATCGGTGTCGTCGGCCTGAACGGTTGCGGGAAGAGCACCCTCTTGCGCATCCTCACCGGCGAATTCGCGGCCGATGCAGGCGAGGTTCGTACGGGTCGCAACGCTCGGATCGGTGTGCTCCCGCAGCACCCTGTGCTCCCTGCGGGGACCGTGCGCGAAGCAGCAAGCGTCGGTGTCGATGCGTGGCGCGCGGAAGCCGCGCTCTTCAGACTCGGCATGGGGAACATGCTCGATGCGCGGACCGATCAACTCTCCGGCGGACAGACCAAGCGGGTCGCTCTCGCATCGCTTCTCTGCCGCGAATGGGATGCGCTCATCCTCGACGAGCCCACGAACCATCTCGACCTCGATGCAATCACCTATCTCGAAGACACCCTCGCCGCATTTGGCGGTGGGCTGCTCCTCGTCACCCACGACCGCCACGTGCTCGACCGCGTCACCACCAAAGTGCTCGAAATTGACAGGGGCCGCGCGTATCTCCACGAGCCGCGCGGGGTGAACGCCGGTTCGGGCTATTCCGCATACCTCGCCGCCCGAATCGAACGCGAAGAGAACGCCGCAACTGCCGAGCAAGTACGTCGAAATGCCGCCCGCCGCGAACTTGCGTGGTTGCGCCGTGGCGCACCCGCCCGGTCAACCAAGCCAAAGGCACGTGTCGATGCGGCGAAATCCCTCATCGCCCAACGCGCCGATGCGCCGGCACGACGCGGCGACCTGGGCCTCGACCTCGGATCGTCCCGCCTCGGCTCGAAGGGCATCGAACTTCTCGACGTCACCTTTGCCTGGCCCGGCGCGTCGCAACCCACCGTTGCGAACTGCACCCTGACTCTCGAACCCGGCGACCGCATCGGGATCGTCGGCCCGAACGGCGCCGGCAAGAGCACCCTTCTCGACCTTGTCGCCGACCGCATCCAACCCGGTGCCGGAACCGTCACCCGCGGGTCGACGGTGAAGATCGGTTACTACGACCAGCTCGGCCGCGACCTCAACCCCAACCAGCGCGTGCGCGAGGCGGTCATCGGCGACAAGGGCGATCCATCGGTTGAAGATCTCAATCTCATGCGCAGTTTCTGGTTCGACGGCGACGCGCAGTTTGCACCCATCGGAACGCTGTCGGGTGGCGAACGGCGTCGCCTTCAACTTCTCCTCACGCTCGTCGAACAGCCCAACGTGCTTCTCCTCGACGAACCGACGAACGATCTCGACCTCGACACGCTGCGTGCTCTTGAAGACCACCTCGAAACGTGGCCGGGGATCGTCATTGTCGTCAGCCATGACCGCACGTTCCTCGACGTCGTTGTCGATGACATTCTCGCCCTCAATGGCGACGGCTCGGTGCGCCAAGTTCGAGGAGGAGTTGCGGGCTGGTTGCGAGAACGCGCCGCGACGTCGAGCACGACGTCCAACGCACCACAACTTGGTGCCGATGCTCCAAGAACGGCGTCGAAACCAACCACCAAACCCAAGGTCAGCCCCAGCACGCTGAAGCGCCAACTCGGCGAGGCAGAACGCGCGATGAACAAGGCGCTCGCCGATCAGCAGCGCCTGACCGATGAGCTGGCCGCCGCGGGCAGCGACCACCAACGCCTCGCCATTCTCAGCGAAGAACTCGGACGCGCACACGATGCATTGTCGATCGCCGAGGCAAAGTGGCTCGACCTCGCCGCTGAAGCCGAATCCGCCGGACTCACCTTCGACTGACCCCGCTAGCCACGGGTACTCTCGTGTGTCGACGCGTCATTGAGTCGACTCTCGGGGGAAAACATGGACACGCAGTACTGCATCGTGGAGAAGAAACATCACGTCATGACGGTTCGCCTGAACCGTCCTGATCGCCTGAACGCAATGCACCCTCCGGCGAACATCGAACTGGGCCGCGTCTTCGATGAATTCGAGGCCGACGACGACATGTGGGTGGCGGTGATCACCGGCGAAGGTCGCGGGTTTTGTGCCGGAAACGATCTCCGCTACCAAGCTGAAGGTGGCAAACGTGATCCGATGCCACGCGGATTCGGTGGCCTGACATCGCGCTGGGACATGGTCAAGCCGGTCGTGGCCGCGGTCAACGGTGTCGCGATGGGTGGCGGCTTCGAGATCGCACTCGCCTGCGACCTCATCATTGCCTCGGACAAGGCCGTGTTCGCTCTTCCCGAACCGAAGGTCGGACTCGCCGCCCTCGCCGGGGGCCTCAACCGTCTCCCCCGCCACATCGGCCCGAAGCGCGCGCTCGGCATGATCCTCACGGGCCGCCATGTCTCGGCAGCCGAAGGGTACGAGCTCGGTTTCGTCACGGCCGTTGTTCCCCACGACGAACTCATGGCGCGCACCGCAGAGTGGGTCGACCAGATCCTGGCCTGCTCGCCGCTGTCGGTTCGCGCCAGCAAGGACGTCGTGTATCGCAGCCTGTCGACCGCATCGCTACGGGAATCGATGGAGGCCACCTACGAATCGGTCCGCCAGTTGCAGCGCAGCGAGGACTTCATCGAAGGCCCGAAGGCATTCTCCGAAAAGCGGCCGCCCCAGTGGAAAGGCCGCTGAGAACCTTGCTCGTACACCGCATCATCTCGTTGGGTTAACCTGACTCCGTGGCGCTCGGCTACGGGGAGGTACCTGCGAGATGAACTCGGCCCACTTCAAGAAAAAGATCGTCGCTCTCGTGGCCGTCGTTGCCCTCGGTTTCGAGGCAACACCCGCGTCGTCGGCCGACATCATCTGCGGCTTCTACTACGGCTTTCGGGTCTGCACCCCGATCCGGCGCACCGGTCCCGTGAAGCCGACAACACACCCGACAATGGTGGCCAAGGCAAAACCCTCAACCGTCAAGGTCGGCGAATCGACGAGTCTGTGGATGGGTCAGAAACGCGGACAGAACGGCTTCACCTCGGGTGAGGTCGTGCGATTCTTCGACATCTACAAAGGCAAGACGAGTGAGATCACGGGAATCCGCGACGCCATCAAGGGCGGTATCGCTCGCTGGAGTCGCGAGTATCTCTCGATGCCCGGCGTCGACCAAACGGGAATTCACCATCTGTGCGCCATGGGCGAGCGATCAGGGAAAATCGCCTGCGTGAAGATCAACGTCGTCTGGGGATCGGGCACCGCCGTCGACGACTCGTACACCGGGGTCGCGGGCGATCAGTACAAAGGTGTCACGACTGACACCCAGCCGACAGCCACCGTGACGACGACTCCCGCCGCCCCGGCCACGACGGTGGCCGCAACTGCGCCCGTCACCGCGGCGCCAACGACGACTCGGGCACCGGCACCCAGCACCACCAGCGCACCGTTCTCGGCACCCTCGAGCGGTGGTGGAAGTTTCGCACCACCCGTCGCTGGTTAACGCCTCACGAACAACCCGAAAAAATAGGCCTTTTCGGCACGGGTATCACCCACTTTCCTGCGCCGATCTAATAGTTTCGGGGCCATGAAGAAGCGTGACCTCATCCAAGCAGTAGCCATCCACGCCGACGTCGACAACAAGACGGCGGCCAAAGTTGTCGAAGGAACGATCGACGTCATCCTCGCGAATGTCGCGAAGGGTGAAATCGTGAACATCTCCGGCTTCGCCAAGTTCGCCAAGATCAAGCGGCCTGCCCGCATCGCTCGCAACCCAGCGACCGGTGAGCAGATCAAGGTCAAGGCCAAGACCGTTGCCAAAATCACCGCTCTCAAGGGCTTCAAGGACATCGCACTCGGCGTTGCACCTGCACCCAAGCTGAACACGGTGCGCAAGGCAGCTCCCGCTCCCGCCAAGAAGGCCGCGGCAAAGAAGCCCGCAGCAAAGAAGCCTGCGAAGAAGGGCAAGCGCTAGTTCGCATTCCTCTCTCTTCGTTTCGACGGAATCGGAACAAAAAAGAAGCCCGGCCGAAAGGCCGGGCTTCTTCATTTATACGAACTGTCAGGTTGGGATTCGAGCGAGAAGACCTCGATCCACAACTGCTGCGATCGCACGGTCGAGTCCCGCGATTGCCATCTGACGATCACGTTCACTCGAGGGCACGAAAGCGCCCGCGATCAACATGTTGAAGTTCATCATGAACAGCAGCGCCACGTCGTAGTCGTCACGGATCTGATCGATCGAGTAGCCCTTCACGCCGTGCTCGGCCATCTTCGCCTGGTAGTACGCGAGATACTCCTCTTCGATGGCGCGACGAACATCGACCTTCAGGCTCGATGCCGCAAGCCACGCCAGGTCCTGCAGCGGATTCGAGACCATCATGTTCTGCCAGTCGATCATGATGACGGGGAGTAGTCCGGGCTTGCCTCCGCCGAACATCGCATTGTCCATCTTCACGTCACCGTGGATGAACGTCATCTTCCGATTGCCCATTTCCTTCATGAGCTTCTTCAACCCGGCCACGTAGCGGGGCATCGCGTCGAGAATCTCCTTTGGGAAACATTCGGGGAAGTTCTTGATCGCCTGCTCCCAGGTTCCGAAAAAGCCCGGAGTGAAACCTTCGATGTACTCCTCCGAGTCAATTGTCATCATGTGGCCGAACTTTTCGCTCCAGTTGTCGTAGAAGCGCGCGTGGAGCGGCGCAATCGCGTCGATGACCATCTTCACCTGCTCGAGAGTCACACCCCTCACCTGATCGCCGACGTCGTAACCAACGAGATCTTCGATGACCACGGCATTGCCACCTGTCACCGGATCCATCTGAGCGAAGTAGCACTTCGTCATCGGCATCGCGACCTCACGCGCCACCTCATTGAAGAACAGAACTTCACGCTCGTACATCTTGGTGTTGTTCGCAATTTGTCGGTTCTCGGCGTTCTTGTGCGCGAACTTGATGACCAGTGTTGCCGGACCGGCATTCGGGGCGCTGTACGTGAGAAATACGCGTACGACTTCACCCAACACACCGATCACTTCACCCACCGGTTTCACGGTGAACGAAACCAAGCGCTCGCCGGCGGCAAGATCGCCGCCACCCCGGATGAGGCCCTCGAGCCATTCCACCGTCAAAAGCTCCGGTCGAACCGGAAATGCGGATTCCGCCATGCCACTCCCCTTACGTTGCATCGTTCGGGTCTCATTCTTGCGCATTCACCACCGCAGATTTTCCGCAGCCCTCCGACGTGGTTCAGCCTCGGATGCCAAACAACACCGAGCCACATCACGAAGGGGGCCCGGCCTTTCGGCCGGGCCCCCTTTCCGTCTCGATGAAATTCAGTTGTCGAGTATCAGTTCTTCACCGTCGTCGGAGTCTGCATCTGACCGCCCATACCCGGCTGCATCGTGTTGCCGCCCATGCCCGGCTGCATCTGACCGCCC
>CAZVPL010000003.1:10306-12549 GCA_964629075.1 uncultured Bifidobacterium sp.
GCCCATACCCGGCTGCATCGTGTTGCCGCCCATGCCCGGCTGCATCTGACCGCCCATACCCGGCTGCATCGTGTTGCCGCCCATGCCCGGCTGCATCTGACCGCCCGTACCCGGCTGCATCGTGTTCCCACCCATGCCCGGCTGCATCTGACCGCCCATGCCTGGTTGCATTCCCGTACCACCGGCCGGTTGTGCGAACTTGTTGATGAGTTCGATGCAACTCACGCCGCCGTACGTCTTGCAGAAGGTCTCGGCTTTGTCGCCGAACTTTTGCAGCGCAGCCATTGGACCGGCCTGAATTGCTGCGCGACAGTCAGCCTCTGCCAGACCGATTGCAGCGCATGCTGCGGCAAGCTTCACTGGGTCCAGTCCGGGACCCTGCGGCATTGCATTGCCGCCCATCCCGGGCTGCATCGTGTTGCCACCCATTCCCGGTTGCATCCCGGTTGGCTTCTGCATCTCTGTCGCGAACTTGAACTCCATCTCGCAGTCGCCTTCCGGACGCTTGAGCAAGGTCGAACACATCTTCACCCACTTGGTCTTCCCCAACGTGACGAAGTCGGGGCCACGCCCGGGACGGAACATGAGCGCGCAGTCGATGCGGTCGAACACCTTCGTACAGAAGTCGTCGAATCGTGTTGCGGGTTGCTGGATGTCCTGCATCGCGGACTGCATCTCGGGAGATGCGCCCGATGCAACGGGGTCTTCGTCATCCATCATTTCAGTCGTGTCGTCAGCCGCCACTTCGGTTCCGTAGAGGATGTCGAAGTCGGCCGAGATGTACTCGGGGTTCTTGCCGCTGCGCGCCGCAAAAACACGGTAGGTGTATTGGCCGTCGAGCCAATAGCCGTCATCGTCGGTCGCGGGAACATCGAGCTGAAGTGCGCCGCGTCTCGCGACGACCGAGTCAATGGTGTCCCAGTTGCCGTCGGTATTCAGCAACTGCAGGTTGAACTTTCGCGTCGATTTGCCGATCTTCATGTCGATGACGCAGTCGTCATCGTCCATACCTTCGATCATCTCGCCATCGTCGCAACTACCGGTGGCCACGACTGGCGGCTTGCCGAGCGCGGCATTTTTGGTGCGCACTGCGGACTCCGAACCGCCACACGACGCCAAAACGAGCCCTGCGCTGACCGCGAGCGTGACCAGCCCTTTACGTGTCTTCATGGTGATGTCTCCCTTCGGTCCGGCACCGCTGGTGTGCGCAGTGAACGACCTTCAATCGGAACATACCCCACTTCGTTGCAGCTGTTGTGTCGCCCGATCGGTGCAGCTTTTCCGGGGAGAAAATCCTCCAGTTGCATGGAATCCTCAGCCCACCTGGTTCACCGTCACGATCGTTCCGGGAATGGCCGGTCGGGTGGGCGCTGTTTGGGGATCAACCGACTGAATCAGCATTCGTCCGGTGGGGCTCGTCGTCGACGCGATCATCAATTGCCAGTGGTCGCCCACGGTCGTTGCCTCCACGAAGAAGTTCCAAGCAGCGACGGTGCGTGAGTTCGCGTCGGTTCCGACCACAGCAATATCAGTATTCGACCACGGCACGTTGTTGCCGTTCTTCCGCAGCCAGATGCTGACCCAGTCGGTACCTGCATCGGTTTTCTCCAGTTGAATCGAAAAGGCGATATTGAACTTTCCCGTCACGGAGATCGTGATTTCGCTTCCCGCGACGATGGAGACCCCCGAAGCGAAATCCGTCTGACCGAGCGGCACCGGAGTCGCTTGACCAAGCGTCAACGGCACATCGGTTGTGTCAAAGAACGATCCGTACGCACCGAACCCGCCGGGGTCGCCTTTTGCGCCGGTCGCACCGGTCGCGCCCGTGTCGCCTTTGTCTCCTTGCGGACCTGCCGGACCGGGCGGTCCTGCAGGTCCCGTTTCGCCGGGGATGCCCGCCGCACCGGCGACGCCCGAATCGCCGATGTCACCTTTTTCCCCCCGATCGCCTTGCACACCTTTTTCGCCGGGTACGCCCTGTTCGCCACGCAACCCCTGTACGCCCTGCAAACCGGTCTGTCCTCGCGGACCGACTTCTCCCTGCGCGCCCCGTTCACCTTGTGCGCCGGGGGTGCCGGGTGCTCCAACCTGACCGGGAATTCCACGCTCGCCCTGTGCGCCCGCATCACCTTTCGATCCATCGCGACCGGTTGGTCCGCGCGATCCCCGCACGCCACGCGGACCGACTGCCCCTGTCGGACCGATCGGACCAACGGCACCTTGTACACCTTGCCTGCCTTGTA
>CAZVPL010000003.1:12649-66349 GCA_964629075.1 uncultured Bifidobacterium sp.
TGCGGACCCGGAGGACCCGCCTCACCAGTTGGACCCACGGGGCCCGGAACGCCAACCCCCGATACTTCGATGACGTTGGATGATGCACCGAGACGAATGACGGCGACCGTGCCGGCGGAGGCGCCGACGCCTGTCGCGAACAACAACGCAGCCAGAGAAAGACCACGCATCGTTGGCGAGGGTAGGAGCCACGACCTGATGCTCCCCCCAGCAAGACGTCCACGATGACATCTGGCAGCAAGAGAGGAGAAAGGTCCCGCCACCGAAACAACCGCGCCTCGACAGTCGCAACCTGGGTGACTCACATGCACGTCCACGGATGCCAAACCGACCCGCCGCGCCTAGCCACCGGATCCTGATAGATAAGGCGAATGACACCGCGCATACCCTCGCGACTCTCCGAACTGTCGGCACACCATTTCATCGACGGTGAATGGATCCGCGGTGGCGGCGACTGCCACGACATCATCGACCCGGCGACAGAAAGCGTCATTGCTCGGTACGCCGACGCCACTCCTGATGAAATCGAATGCGCAGTCAATGCCGCACGTCGCGCCCAGCGCGAATGGTGGACAACGAGTGCACTCGACCGCGCGACGGCATTGCACGATGTCGCCACACGCATGCTCGACCTCGCACCGGAAACGGGACACTTTCTCACCGTCGAGATGGGCAAACCTTTTCGCGAATCGAATTGGGAGGGCGGCGCATCTGCGTCGGCTTTCCGCTACTACGCCGAACTCGCCCGCAACGACCAGGGTCGCGTCACCGGCCCCGCCATTGCGGGTCAGCTGCAGATGGTGATGAAAGAGCCGCTCGGCACCGTGGTGTCGATCGTGCCGTTCAACTTTCCGATGCTGCTCGCGGGATGGCAGACAGCAGCCGCCCTCGCCGCTGGCAACGCCGTCATCATCAAACCCTCGGAACTCACGTCGATGACTCTGCTCGCCTGGATGTCGGCCTTCCAGGGACTTCCCAAGGGACTCGTGCAGGTACTCACCGGTGGCGCCGAAGTCGGTGCGGCACTCGTTGCGCATGAACACACGCATGCGGTTGCCTTCACCGGAAGCGTGAAGGCCGCACAGGCCGTGGCCGCAACGGCAAGTCGGCGCTTCAAGCCTGCGTTGATCGAGGCGTCGGGCAACGACGCGTTCATTGTGATGCCGTCGGCCGATGTCGAGGTTGCCGCTCGCGGAGCCGCATTCGCCGCGTTCCTCAACTGTGGGCAGGTATGCACGTCGGCCGAACGTTTCTACGTCCACTCCGACATTCACGACGCCTTTGTTGCCGAACTTGCGAAGCAGGCACGCGAACTTCGCATCGGCAACGGCCTCGACAAGGTCGACATCGGACCAATGGCATCGCAACGCGAACGCACCCGTGTCGAAGCCATCGTCGCCCGCGCCGTCGAACAAGGCGCCACCATCGTGACGGGCGGACGTCGACCTCCGCAGCATTCGATCGGCTGGTTCTATGAACCAACCGTTCTCACCACCACCCCCGGGTCCGACATCATGCATGGTGAGTGCTTCGGTCCCTTGGCTCCGGTCTGCAGAGTGTCGAGCCTCGATGAAGCAATTGCGCTCGCCAACGACTCCGAGCTCGGCCTGGGTGCGAACATCTACACGAACGACCTTGCCGAGGCATTCCGCGCCGTCAACGAAATTGAGACCGGCATCGTGTGGGTGAACACGCCGCTCAACGACAACGATGCGGTTCCCTTCGGCGGTCGCAAGTTCACCGGGTCCGGGCGCGAACTCGGCGCCGAGGGTCTCGAACAATTTCGTCGCTCGAAGATGGTGATGATCTCCCCAACCGCTGAAGCCGACCCTGAGTGGTTCCCTTACCCCGACGGCGATGCCTTCCCCGGCGTGAAGTAGCTTTGAGGTGTCCGCGCGTTCTTGGGAGGGAAAATGTCGGCAGAGTTGAGGGGTCTCGAGGGCAAGTGCGTCCTCATCACGGGTGGCGGCAAGGGACAAGGTGCAAGCCATGCACGCGCTTTTGCAGCAGCGGGTTGCAACGTCGCGGTTCTCGACATCGATCACGACATCCCCAACATCTACGCGTTGTCGACGCGCGAAATGGTCGCCGAGACGGTGAAAGAAATCGAGTCGTGTGGTCGCCAAGGAGTCGGTGTCACCGCCGACCTGCGTGACGAAACACAGGTGAAGGCGGCCGTCGAAGAGGTTCTCGAGCGACTCGGCCGCATCGACATCGTCGTCAACAACGCCGGTATTGCAGCTCTCGACACGATCCACGACATGCGCTCTGATGTGCTGCACGCCGTCATCGACTCAAACCTGAAGGGCGCGATGTTCGTCGCAAAGTACACCGTTGCACCGATGATCGGCCGCTACCTGAACGGCGAAGAGTCCGGCAAAATCATCAACATCGCATCGGCTGTCGTCGGGTCGGGTCATGCGATGCTCTCGCACTACGTCGCATCAAAACACGGCATCGTCGGCCTTACTTCCGCGTGGGCCATGGAGTTGAGCGAATTCAACATCAACGTCAATGCCATCTGCCCCGGCACCATCGAACCCGCCGCTGGTCGCGGTTCGGGAATGGTGCAGGGTCTCTCGGGCGCGATGGACATGCCTCCGCTCGAGGCCTACGAGACATTCTCGGCGCAGGGCAATATGCCCGGCTCGAAGTGGCGGTGCACCATGCAAGACATCACCGACATGGTGCTGTTCCTCGCTTCCGACAATGCCCGTGTCATCACCGGCGCCATCATCCCGGTTGATGGCGGCCAGATGGCGAAGTAACGCACAACCCACCCGTGCCCGGCCTCGCGGCGAGCACGGTGACGCACACACGACGACACGTCGGTAGTTTCCGAGCGTGTTCGAATCCCCCCGAGCGTTGCGCGCTCTCGCCATTTCCCAGTTTGCTTCCACGTGGTTCCTCGTTGGCTTGATGTGGACGATTCATTTCATTCACTACGCGCTCTTTCCGAAAGTGGGAACCGAAGAGTTCGTTGCATTCGAGAACGCCCACGTCGACCGAATCGGCAATCTCTTGCTCCTTCCATGGCTGACCGAGGGTGTCACCCTCCTCGGCATACTCGCTCTCGCCTTTGTTGGTTCGCGTCGCGATCTACGACTACCTGCTGCGATCAATGCGGGGGCGATGGGTGTGGTTCTGGCGATCAGCGCTTTCTGGTCGGCTCCGGCACACGGCGACTTGATGAAGGGATTCGACAGAGACGTCTACGACAGGCTGATGACCGCAGACCTCGTCCGTACTTTCGCGTGGACGGTGTGCGGCATCACCGCAGTGTGGATTCTCGTCCTGCTCTGGCCCATGAACGACAGCAAGGAGCGCGCATGATCCTCGAAAAATGGGGTGCGACCCGCGATGAAATCGCATCCCCCGTGATTGGCGACAACCTTTGTCCGAACGCCCGCATCGTTGCCACACGGTGCATCACGATTGCGGCGCCGCCCGACCAGGTCTTCCCGTGGTTGCGGCAAATGGGCTTCGGTCGTGCCGGTTGGTACAGCTACGACTGGATCGACAACCTGGGCCGCAAGAGTGCGACCTCCATTGAACCTCACCTCCAAACGCTCGAGGCCGGTGGAATTCTCCCCGGCGGCCCGGCCGATTTCGAGGCCGTCATCGTGGACCCGCCGCGCGCTCTCGTCATGCGCTTGTCGCAGAAGGGTCGCGCTTCAAAGAAGATCACCTTCGTACTTGCCTACGAGCTGCGTGATTGCCCCGAGGGAACCCGTCTCGTCACGCGCATGCGTGCTCGCATCGATCTACCTGGTGGACCAATCATCGAAAAGCTCTTCCTCGCCCCGGGCGACGGCATCATGCTGCGTCGTCAGCTTCTCAACGTCGCTCAACGTGCAAAGACCTGACGGTCGGCCAAGGGCTAGCCGCAATCAACGACCACTTCGCACAAGACGTCGGTGTCGACAGCGATGTTCCACAAGCCGATTTCTTGATCGACAAAGCCAAACGAATTCACGCCAATCACTTCGCCCCGAGAATTCACAAGTGGTCCGCCCGAGTTTCCGGGGTTGACAAGCGCAGAGGTGTAGTTGAAATAGTTGTCCTCAATGGCAATGATGCGACCAAACGTGGTGGCGTTGTGCAGCACGACATCGTTCGGGCCCGGATTTCCGATCGCCATCGTCCATTGGCCCCGCTCGGCGAATTCGGCCGGAGTAGTCAAGACCGGCAGATCGACGGCGACTTCGATCAACGCCAGGTCATTCTCTTCATCCCAGCCGAAAATCTCGGCTTTCGTCTCGATCTCTTCGTCTCCGCCGTGTGTCACCGAAAGTGACGCTGGATCATCAAGGCAGTCTTCAACGACATGGTGGTTCGTGACAATGAAGGTCTCGTAACCCTCGTCCATTCCGGTGAGATCACTTGCGAAACCCGTGCCGTTGGATTCACCACAGAAGACCGTGACAATCGACTGGGATATCTCGTTGATGAACTCCTCGAGATTCTCAGGTTCGTCGTACAGATCCATCTCGCCCGAGGGCTGGGCGTTATCGGGTTTCGGCTCTTCCTCGGTCGTCGTTTCCGCGACCTCCGTCTCGGTCGGAGTGTTCTGGCGTTCCAGTTGCTCGTCAAGATCATCCACACGGCCCTGCAAACTGACGACGAGGCCACCCAACAGCGCGAGGCACACCACGAGCGCTGCAACCAGGACGTACAAAGCCTTCAGTGAACCTGCTCGTCTTGGTGCCGGCGGCGGAGGGGGCGTCGGAACGGATTCGTCGAGAAACGAACCATCGAATGTCATGCGACGAAATCTATGTGAAGAGCCGACACCCCTGATGCACCTTCGGGGAGCCCTCAGACTTCCAACTACCGTGACACCATGATCCGTCGCCGCCTGACCGTTGCCGAGTTGGCCGATCTGAAGGGTCGTCGACAACTCACGATGTTGCGCATCTTCACCATCGAAGAGGCCGCCGCGGCCGAGGTTGCGGGTATCGACCTCGCATCTGCGCCGCCCGAGCTCGTCACGCATCCGCGCTACCGCGAGGTGGCGCCGTCCCTCTTCACGCTCACCGGCCGGTCGCACCTCGAAGCGGGCTCCGCCGACGACCATCTGCGCTGGGCCGGCGAAATGCTCCAGCAAGGCGCCGACTGCATCTATTGCTCGGGGAGCATGGACCGGGTCGAGCATCTGGCCAAGGAGTACATCCCGGTCGTCGGGCACGTTGGCCTCGTTCCGTCGCGAGCAGGCTGGACGGGTGGCTTCCGTGCCGTTGGCAAGACAGCCGACGAAGCAATACGCGTCTACCGCGAATGTGTCGCACTCGAAAATGCCGGGGCCATCGCCGCGGAAATCGAAGTCGTCCCTGCAGAGGTTGCCAGCGAAATCAGCAAACGCCTCAAGCGACTCTCACTGTGGTCGATGGGTTCAGGTGCCGGATGCGATGCGCAGTACCTCTTTGCGATGGATATTCTCGGCGACCCCACGAACCAAGAACTCTCTGGAATTGCGCATGTTCCCCGACACTCAAAGGTGTACCGCGACTTTGCCGCCGAACATGCGCGGTTGCAACGTGAACGTATCGCCGCTTTCAGCGAGTACCGCGCCGACGTCGAGTCGGGTGCGTTTCCCGAATCTCAGCACCTCGTGCCGATTGCCCCCGACGAGTTTGCCGCCTTCCGATCTTCACTTCCGCCCGCCTGACGATGCGCTCGTCACCTGCCGGCGACTACGTGGTTCGCTCGCTCACAACTTGATTCGTACGCGGTTGGATGTAAGCGACTGTCCGGCTCTTGTCGTGCAGGTTGACACGATGCGGGTGGCACCCGAATAAGAACCCGCTCGAGGCGAAACGGTGACAACTGAGTATCTGCCGGCGACTTTTCCGCGTCCAACGACCCGGCCCGTATTCGCCTTGACCACGCAGACGGAACCAGCGGGTGCAGTCACTTCCACCTTTGTCGCTGGCTTCACCTTCGCAGCAGCTTTCGGCGCCCCCGCCGGCGGCGCCGGCGACAGGATTCGCACAGCGCCCGCCGACTTCACCAACTGCAATGTCATCTTGTTGTCGTTGCCGACGGCGAAGGCCTGCACCGCTGATCTTCGACTGTTCGGATCAACATTGATTTCTTGGCTCTGACTGAAGGTTCCCGACCCTGCATAACCAGCAAACGACCCGGTCCCGCTTGTGACAAAGACTTTTGCCTCGATCGCGATCGTCACCGTGTTGTTCACCACGGCCCCGTCATCGTTCCCGAGTAGTCCGTTGAGTTCGATCGTCCCGAACAGTTGGCTCGACGACGTGTCGGCGAACTTCATCACGAATACACACGCCTGAAAAACGTCCCCGGAAAATGAGTCCATCGTCGCCCCACCCATCGTGATCGTCATCTGTATGTCGACGGATTGCGACGACGTGCAATTGGCAGTGATCGTTCCGTTGGAGAATCCGGGGTCTCCCGTTCTCGACGCAAGCGTCGGGTTCGATGCAGAGCCGCTCACTGTCGTGGAGACGGACGTCGATTCCATCGAGCATCGAACGGTCACCGACGCCTGACCAGCCATGAACAACGATCCGATCGAGGTCAACTCCGGATCACACTCGGGCATCTCATCCGCTGTCGGCCCACCCGGTTGAACGTCAACGATGAAGTCACCGGGATTGGACGGAATTGGGACAGCCCGCACAGGAGAAATGATTGTGGAGAACGCCATTGCCACGCCCACAGAGAACAACACGGTCTTGATCTTCATGGTCACTCCGATCGACGCGGACTTCATCAACAGTCTGGAGTTGCATTCCCTTCACGCTCGCGACAAATGCCCTTGACGGCGTGCTCGTACAAAAGTCAGTTGCTCAACGGCCGACGTACGCAAGCCACAGGTCCTCTGACCAATGCGACCGCAGTTCGGCCGTTACGAAGTCACTGGTCCACTGCACCATTTCGAAAAATGGAAAGTCAACCGACATCACTTCGGTGAAGGCCATACCGTCGAGAAGAAGCGCTGCGTCGTCGATTCCGATTTCCACTGGTTCCCCCTCGCGAAGGCCACTGAGGCGCATCTGAAGCCCCACCACGGCTTCGGCATCCCAGCGGTTCGTCATGTTGCCCTCCATCAACTGGTCGGTCATGATGTTCAGAATCTCGAACAACGCCGAGACGGCGTCGGGTTCGAAGACGATGGTGCGTGGCTCAATCATTTGACTTGACCAGATTCTGCAGCGATTTCCACGTCATTCTGCGCGATTACTCCCCATTTCCGGGGGATCAACTACCGTCTCACTTCGGACACCTCTGCCATGAGCTCACTGCGCGAACGCTGGACCCAAATCTTCACGTTTCTCTCCCGGGCAATCACCGCTTTGCTCGGTCTCGGGCTTGTCCTTGCTCTCTTCAGCTCGGCTCCGCAGAAGACGATCACGCTTGAAGCCGGAACAGAGGGTGGCTTGTTCGACGTGATGGTCAGGCAATTGGCCGACGACTTGAAGCCTCACGGCATCAAGGTCACAATCGTCAACCGACCCGATTCGCTGAAGATCATCGACGATGTCGTCGACCCCAACAGCCCGGTCGAGGCCGGTTTTGTCGCTTCCGATGCTCAGCTGAGCTATTACGACAAGGTTTCCCAGATCGGTACGGTGATGATCGCTCCGATGTATCTCGTCACTCACGTCGAGTCGGACGTGAGGGACATCTCCGATTTCACGAACCGGAGCATCTCGCTGTATCCGGTGGGAAGTGCGGCGTGGGCTGCATGCGACTACATCCTCGGCAGCTACGGCGTCGATATCCTCGATGCGAATTCGCAGTACGGCAATGGCAAGACGATTGTCAAGAACATCGCCGACCGAACCACCGAAGTTGGCTGCTTCGTCGATGTGCCCTCGGGTGCATCCAGCGACTATGCGGATGCGATCCTGGCGGAACTTGCGAACCCCGACCTTCGTTTCATTCCGATTCCACAAGCCCAGGCGCTCCAGGCGCGACGCGATTTTCTCCGACCGCTCACCATTCCCTCGGGTGCGTTCAACGTCTACCCACCGCGGCCGTCTGCCGAAGTGCCGACGACCGGGGTGAGTTTGACCTTCATAGCGAAGAACTCCCTGGCCCGCGAGCTGGTTGTCATGATTGCCAACGCACTGTCCCAGGACTACCGCGGGTCAACCATCGCCAACCAGGCAGGTGAGCTTCCCGCGATCAATTACATGAACCTGCCCGTTTTCGACAAGGCGAGGGACGTCTATGCGGGTGGACTTCCGTGGATGTACGAGAGATTCTCCTTCGGTACCGCCGCATTTGTCGACAAATTCATCCATCAGTACGGCATCGCCCTCACCCTTCTCTTCTTGATCCTCTCCACCGTCAGTGTCTTTGGATTGCCGCTCCCCTACGACTGGGTCGTCGGCAGCCGACCACGACGCACTCGCATGATCATCGAAGGAATCGAACGACGCACTCAACAGACCGGCCAGATTTCCCGGCGAGACCAACGCAAACTGGCGATGATCGAGAAGTGGCTCCAGAAGCAATCCTTCGGAATCGATGGGCTCGAGGAGCAACTACGCAACGTTCGCAAGAACAGCGACTCGGGCTAGGGCGACTACCTCTAGCGCTCCCGCGGCCGGCCCACCGCTTGGTTCGCCGGCAGGTTCTTCTTGTTTCGGCTGACAGGGTCGCCCCATCCGACGGGATAAGCGGGGCGAATACCTGTCATGCTGAACGAATGTTCAGCTTTGGTTCCGGCATTCACCCGACTCGACGACTGTGGGTGGCCCTGACGTTGCCCCTGGCAACCGTCGGTCTTGTGTCGGCGGTCAACGCGGCACCATCGACCGTCGACTCGATTCGCGTTTGCATCTCGACCAACGGAAACGCCTCTCGACTCTCTTCGAACAAGACGTGTGACGGGACCAAGGAGAAGTGGTCATCAACCAAGACCGCTCCACGTTTGTGCTGGAATTCAACATCACTCCGCCCGGATGATCGAACACGCATTGTGTCGGTGGCTACGTCGCGCGGCTGCAAGTCGAATACGACGGAAATCATGACGGGTGTCAGACTTCTCTGTGCCGACGGAAAGTCAGGCGTGCTGCGCTGGCCGGTTACCGGTTGGTGCCGCGCAGAAAACGTTCCAACCCGGGTGCATGTCGGTCGACGAATTTTTTCCCGACCAATTGCAACAACAACGACTGCGCCAACGATCCCGACAACTACGACTCTCGCGACATCGGCAACGACACCGACGACACCGACTACCGCACCCGCGACGACAACGACGATTACAACCACAACAACGACAACGGTCGCTGCAACGACCACCACGACTCTGACTCCGGTGCAAAAGCAATCGCTGTGCACCACCGCCATCACGGGGTGGCTGCCATCGCAGACTGATTACCAAACACTGTTGCTGTCGAACTCACCGACTCAGGTCGTCACGATTTTCGAACAGCGCGTACAGGCACAACTGCCCGTTTGCGACGGGGTGTCGCTCGTTCAAAACGGCACGGCTGCTCAGCCAAATGCAGGATCATTCTTCGGAGTCGGTTTCTCTTACGTGTCGCTCACCGGTGCATGCCTCGTCGCTCCGTGTGATGGTGGCAACGGCGGCAGTTTGCTGGGTGACGGTGGCAACGGTTACCTCGGAGGCGACGGAGGCGACGCCGGCCTCATGGGCAACGGCGGCGCAGGTGGCGTAGGAGTAGCGGGAACAAACGGCGCAACTGGCGCAACTGGCACGGCCGGCGCCAACGGCGGCAGCGGCGGAAACGGTTCCGCGGGCACCGGCGGCGGCAACGGTGGACGAGGTGGTTCGCTTTCGGGTGACGGCGGTAACGGTGGTGCTGGCGGAGTGGGCGGCGCAGGTGGCGCTGGCGGAACAGGTGGCACTGGGATCAATCCGTCGTCGGTGGCCGGTACGGGTGGAATCGGTGGCAACGGCGGAACTGGTGGCAACGGTGGTGCAGGCGGAAGTGCTCCCGGCACAGGTTCGGCGGGAGCAAGCGGCGCGGGTGGCGCGGGCGGCGCAGCAGGGTCGGGTGGAACCGGAGGGACCGGAGCAACGGGAATCGTGAGTTCGACGACGGGCGGCACCGGTGGCACGGGTGGAACTCCCGGTCTTCCAGGCGCCGGTGGATCGGGCTCGACAACCGGCGCAATCGGAGCAGTCGGCAACGGTGGCGCCGGCGGTTCTGGTGGTGCGGGACTGGCGGGAACCGCAGGCACGACGGGAACCCTTACTGCGGTGGCGACCCCAGGTACGGCCGGCGGAGCAGGTGGTACGGGAGGCGTCGGCGGCGCAGCGACGACCGGTCGTGGTGGCAATGGCGGTTCCGGCGGCATTGGCGGCAGCGGCGGCACCGGCGGAGCTGGGCTGAACGGCGTCGGCGCCAGCGGGGCTAACGGTGGTGCAGCAGGCGCAGGTGGCACAGGTGGAAAAGGCGGCAACGTCACGACGGGAATTGCCGGCAACGGCGGCAGCGGTGCTCCTGCGGGCAACGCCGGCGGTGGCGGCGCTGGTGGATTCGCCGGAGGCGGCGGCAACGGAGGCGCAGGCGCGGTCGGTGGCAACGGAGGCGCAGGCGGCGATGCTGGCACCGGCGGCACAAATGGCAACGGTGGTGCAGGAGGACCTGCATCGACAGGCGGAGCCGGCGGAAACGGCAGCGACGGAAATCCGTTAGGCATTAGCGCGAACGGCGGCAACGGTGGAACCGGCGGTGCGGGCGCTGCAGCCAGCAGCCCCGGTGCGGCCGGGAGCGGCGGCGTGGGTGGTTCGGCGGGAAGCGCAGGATCTCACTCGAATGGTGGAAACGGTGGAAGCGGCGGCGCCGGCTTGAGCGCATCGGCCGGCAACAACGCAGCCTCGGGCGTCGATGCAACCGCACCAACTCTCAACGGTGGCACCGGCGGCAACGGCGGTGCAGGCGGAACAGCAACAGTCGGCAACGGTGGAGCTGGTGGCAACGCTGGCAACGGTGGATCTGGCGGCAGTGGCGGAAACGGCTTTGCGGTGGGCGACAAACCGAATGGTGCTGCGGGAAGCAACGGCGGCGCCGGTGGAACCGGCGGTGCCGGTGGAGCAGCAACAACTGGCCGTGGTGGTGCCGGCGGCAACGGTGGTACGGGCGGCGCTGGCGGCAACGGCGGCCTCGCAGCTGGTGGTGGCAACGGTGGCTCAGGCGGCGACGCAGGCAATGGCGGTGCCGCGGGTAATGGTGGCGCGTCGACAACAGGTACGGGCGGCACCGGCGGAAGCGGTGGAGCTGCGGGATCTGCCGGCATGGCGGCAAACGCAGGCGCAGCATTGACCACCGGTGGAACGGGTGGCAACGGTGGCGCAGGTGCGAACGGTGGAGCCGGCGGTAACGGCGGGGCTGCGGGTGGTACGAACGGCAACGGTGGTAACGGCGGCAACGCCAGCGCCGGCGCCGCTGGTGGTATTGGTGGCAACGGAACTGCCGGCAACGGTGGCGCAGGCGGAACGGGTGGCGCAGGCGGAACGGCGCGTGGTGGAGCCGGCGCTGCTGGCGCTGGGTTCGGTAATCCCGGCATCGGCGGCACCGTTGGTGCAGGTGCGAACGGCGGAGCCGGCGGCAACGGCGGAACCGGTACGCGAACGGGCGGCGCAGTCACCGGCGGCGCTGGTGGCGCAGGAGGTGCAGGCACTGTCGGCAACGGTGGTGCAGGCGGCAACGGTGGCACCGCAACGACGAGCGTCTCGGGCGACGCCACGGGTGGTGCAGGTGGTGCGGGCGGAACTGCGACAACCGGTACGGGTGGTGCAGGTGGAGCTGGCGGTGCGGCAACAGCAAGCGGTGCTTCGTCGATCGCGACCGGTGGCGCCGGCGGTGCGGGCGGAACTGCGACAACCGGCAACGGTGGTGCAGGCGGCAATGGTGGCACCGCGACATACGCCAATGGCGCCGCAGCCGGTCAGACAATTGGCGGCACCGGCGGTGCGGGCGGCACATCAAACTCCGGTCAAGGCGGAGCAGGAGGCGTAGGAGGCAGTGCTTCGACAACCGCGCCGGGTGCATCTACCTCGACCGGTGGTCGCGGAGGCAACGGCGGAAGCGGAGGGGTCGGTGGTGCCGGTGGCGCGGGCGGCGTTTCCTTGACCAACGGCGATGGTAGCGGTGTCGCAACGGGCGGTAACGGCGGCAATGGCGGCGCAGTGGGCGGCGCGGGCGGAGCTCGCGGCGTAGCAACTGTTATCGGAGGCGGGAGTGCAACCAACGGCAACCCAGGCAGTTCCGGCTAAGGCAAGACGCCTTCGCGACCAAGATCGCGGCCGAACCAACCCTCGAAGACACTGGCGCCCCCGGCAGGGATCGAACCTGCGACCTGCGGTTTAGGAAACCGTTGCTCTATCCACTGAGCTACGGAGGCGGGGATGGTGCGAAATGTGGTGCGAAATTCGCCGCCACACCTCACGACATCTAGTGAGAGGTTACTGGAGTGCGCTGAAACTCATAGGACTACGCCAGCCTGCCGGCGAGCACCATGGCGGGACCTGACCGAAAACGTTGGATCAGCGACGATTCGACGATCACTCCACGAGAAGACAAGTCAGCAGTTAGTCCCGCGATCCACTCGTCTGCAGGTACCGCGTCTGGCATGGCCCACGTGTGCAAGAGAACAACCAACGCGCCACCGGGAACGAGAACACGAACACACTCGTCGAGACCGGCCGCCCTGTCACTCCAAAGTTGGATGTTGTTGACACTGACAACGGCATCCTGCGAACGGTCCGGCATTGGAATTGACTCTGCCGCTGCTCGCTCAACTCTCGTGACGTGTTCTACTCGCGCGCGGCGACACCGAGTACGAGTTCGCTCAACCATCACCGCTGACGGATCGATGCCAATCACCATTCCATTCAGGGCACGCCGAGCGGCTGCGACTACTCCGACACCTGGTCCGCAACCAATCATCAAAACTTTGGCGTCAGGTCCTGGATTCACTGAATCAACTGCCGCGTTCTCCATGTCCGCGTTTCCAGTAGCCATCACTGTTGCCATGATTCGGCCACCCCAGCCATCCCACGGCAATATTCGATTCAAGATGTCCACGACAAAATGGTGCCCTACGCGCGTTCCAAAAACAACGCTTCCCGTTTCCACACGTCTGCTGAAACCCCAGCCACTACCCCATCGGTATTGGGGTTAGTAATTACGCACCAGTCCCACGGAGGCGGGGATGGAACAGAGCCTCGTGCGAATTGACACGACGCAAGAACCCACCGGATAGAGAGGCAACCCGACCCGAAGCAGCCCGGCCCCCGAGGATTCGAGTGTCTCAGTTCGCAGGGTTCAGCAGTTCGCGCAACCAGAGTCCGGCCTTCACCACCGCGTCGGTTGCTTCGGGAATCATTCCGACTGCCGCTTGGAAAACGTGTTGCATCTCGGGGAAGACGTCGAGGCGCACCGACACACCGACGTGAGATGCCTTTGTCGCAATTCTCGTCGAGTCGTCGAGCAGTGTCTCGTCTCCACCCACTTGGATGTAGAGCGGTGCGACACCCGAGAAGTCTCCATAGAGCGGAGCAGCAAGAGGATCTTCCGGCGAAGCGCCGGCGAGGAACATCGATGCCATCAGACCGAGCGCGTGTCTGTTGACCATGAGATCGACGCCTGCCTTTGTGTCCATCGACTCGCCAAGACCAACGAGGTCGACCCATGGTGAGAAGACAACCGCGCCTGCCGGCTGGGGCACACCGTCACGCTTCGCTGCGAGCAAGAGTGCAAGCGAGAGTCCTCCGCCTGCCGAGTCCCCCGAGATTGCGATCTTTGAAGCCGCGTAACCGTTGGCCAGCAACCACTTGTAGGCGGCCATGGCGTCGGAGATCGCCGCGGGGTGCGGATGTTCCGGAGCCAAGCGATAGTTCACGCTCAGCACGTTGCACTTGCTCTGAACGGAGAGGTGCGCTGTGAGCTTGCGGTGCGTGTTCGCACTTTGCAGCACGTAGCCACCACCGTGGAAATACACGATGACCGAATCTTTGGCTGCGCCGTTCGGCCTGAACCACAGCCCCGACAGACCTCCGACATTGGCTTCCTCGATCGCAACACCGTCGGGCATGGTGCCGACGGTTTCCATCACGGCATCTGCCCCCGCACGCATGTCTTCCAGGGTCGGAACTGCCGTTGCCGAACCGATTGCCGCCTCTTGGTATGCCCGCACCTGCGCGAGATATTCCTGTGCTTCCTTGCTGGCCATGTCCGCTCCCCTGTCCGGCTTTTGTCACCGACTGTTGGCAAACATCGATCTTAGATTGGAGCGAGGCACGTCGCGACGGTGCACCGTGTCGTTGAATCGTCTCACTAGATTCGCATCATGAGCACTGAACCGGCAGAAAACTTCGAGGATGTCCGTTCACTCTCACTCGACGCCGAAGCTGAAGCGACTCTGCTTGAACTACAGGATGAATGCACCCTGACCTGGATCACTCGTGATGGCTCTCCGATGTCGTCAATCGTCAATTTTGTCTCCCACGATGGTCTCTTCTACGTCACGACGGCAGTACAGCGGCCGCGTGTCACGGCATTCCGTCGCGATCCGCGCTGCACACTCGTGATCTCGTCGAAGGGAACAGAAATTTCCTTTAGTCAAACCGTGACCTACAAGGGCATGGTCACGATTCTCGACGACGACGCCACGAAGCAGTGGTTCTATCCCGCGCTGTCCGCGCGAAAGTTTCCCGATCAACCAGAACGGGCGCAGTGGTACGCGAACATGCTGGATTCGCCAAACCGCGTGATCTTGAGGATCACGCCGACAAAGCGAATCTCCTACGACGGCAGCAAGAAGCAGCGTTTCGAACCAGACCCTTCGTGAGGCCCGGTTCGACGCGCGCGGTCGGATCGACGTCAGTTTGCCTTGGTGAACTTCAGGTTCAACTTCAGCGTGCCGAGCATGATCCCGGGCTGGTGCATCCAGTTGTTGCCCTGTCCGTATTCGATGTGCGACAGGCGATCGAGAAGCACGCTCCATGCCACTTGCTGTTCGACTCTTGAGAGATTTGCGCCGGGACACACACGCGGACCGGCGGAGAAAGCGACGTGACGGGTGAGACCCTCGCGCTCGAGGTCGAGGTCAAACGGACACTCGAACTCTTCGGGGTCGACGTTTGCGGCGGCGAAGCGCAGATGAAGCAGCGAACCAGCCGGAACGTGCACACCCTGAAAAACCTCGTCTTGTGACGTCATGCGAGTGGACAGTCCGTGTGTCGGAGAGCGCAAACGCATCCCCTCCTCGGTGAAAGCTCGAACCTTGCTGCGGTCGCCGCGCAGAAGCTCGAACATGCCCGGGCGTTCGCAAAGGAGTTGAGCCTGCTCTTCCAGTGCGTACTGCGTGGTCTCGAGTGCGCCGATGATCATCGCGTAGACGACACCGGCAATTTCGAGATCGGTGAGTTTGCGATCAAGGGCCTGGTAGTGGACATCGCAAAGGAAGCTGATCATGTCGTCCTGCGGGTTCGCGCGCTTGATGCGAACTTGTTCGTACACGTACTCCTGAAATCCTGCGAGGCGGGAGATCATGTCTTTGGTCTGTTCCGGTGTGATTTCGTGCTTCAGGCCGGTGCCGTGAACGAACGGGATGACCACGGCATTTCCCCACGCCTCCAACAGCGGAATGTCCTCGAACGGAAATCCGAGGACCTTGGCAAAGACACGCTGCGGCAGCGGACGAGCGAACCGACTGATGAAATCAATCTCGCCCTCGTCGATCCACTCGTCGATGAGGTCGTTGCAGAGTTGCGCGATCATTTCGCGGTGCCGCATCGCGCCGGTGCCCACCCATGGGTCGGTGAGTTCCTTGCGGTGCTTGATGTACAGCTCTTGGGTGGGGCGCAGCGAGACCATCGACGCCTGCATGAGGTTGCGGTACGTCTCATATGTTGTCTCCGCGGTCAGACCCTGTGCAGCGAAGTCGATGATGCGCTTTTGCGTCAGGCTTGTGTATCGCTCGGTGTCTTTCACCACTCGCTGGATGTCTGCATGCTTGGTCAGAACGTAGGCATCGGTTCCCGGTGTCAGACCACCACCCGGTATGCGCAACACCGGAGCCTCGCGGTGGAGAATCTCGTACATTTCGTACCAATGCTCGGCTGCACCCTCGCCGAACAAATCGACATCATCAAGGTTCACGGGACACTTCATTGGGCTCAACTCGTGGTTGATGTGCCGTGGATACGTCTCCATGTTGCGCTCCCCCTTCACCGCGAGATTAGTCGCGACCTCGGTTGATCCTCAGAGCCCGGGGAATTTGTAGACGATCTCTTCGAAGGAGTCGGCAGCAAAGAAGTAGAGAAGGCGAAGGGGCTCGCTGCCCGAGTTGACCGCCATGTGCTCGATGTTCCCTGGGATGAAGACTGCGTCCCCCGTGGCCACAGGCGTCACCTCGCCTTCGATCACCACCTCTCCCCTGCCGGAGAGGAAGAAGTACACCTCGGCCTGCTCGTGGGTGTGACCTCGTGCCGGCCGTGGAGCACCCACGGGAATTTCGGCAATACCGACGGTCAATGCATTGGTGGCGGTGCGGTCGGCGCTGAACAGGGTCCACCAGTCGACATGACCGGTCGAGTCGTCTTTCCACGACTCGGTTGGACAGTCGGTTGCGCGCCTGATTGTTGCCTTCATCTTTCCTCCGGCCTGCAACCTAATCGTCGTGCCGATCCGTGCTGCGGGCGATGCGCCGGATTCTTTCGCGATAAATCACGACTTCCTGGGTTATAAATGGAGATCATGAGCGACACTGAAATGCCGCGGCTTGCCGGAATCTTCTCCATCGCGTCAGGCTTGGTGCACGGAGTCGCAGCAGGCCTTCATGCCGAACATGCCGCGGCTGCGCGTAGCTTTGCACTTCTCGCAATCGTCCAGGTCGTGGTCGGACTTGCGGGTCTGTTCAACGGTGATCAGCGGATTCGATTGATCATTGCCGGTGGGAATGTGGGGTCGATTGGCGGTTGGATCGCAGCCAAGACCGTCGGCATCGGGTTCATCAACGGTTTGGAAACGGTTGAAGGTGTGCAGGCCACAGATCTGCTCTGCGCGATCCTGGCCGCACTTGCGGTGTCCTTCGCTCTCGCGCCGAAGCTTGCCGTCAACCTGAATTTGGAACGGTTGTCGGCAACGGGTCTCGCAGTCATTTTGGTTGTGCCTGCCATGGTCACTGCGGCGGGTCACGATCACGGTTCTTCTGCGGCGGAGTGGCCGCGGCCCTACTTTCCGGGTATTGGTATCGACATCGAAGGCGTCGACGGTGTCAGCACAGAACAGGAAGAGCGTGCGCGACAACTGGTGCTCGACACCCAGCGCGACCTCATGCGCTGGAGCGACTACAAGGTGGCCGAAGACGAGGGCTGGATCTCGATTGGTGACCAGCGCACCGGATACGAGCACTTCGTCAAACCCACGACCTTGATCGACGGAAAGTTCCTCGACACGACGGCCCCCGAGTCGATCGTCTACAAGGTGTACGGCGACACGCGCATTCTCGTTTCGGCGATGTACATGGCAAACCTCGGAACGATGCTCGACGATCCGCAACTCACTGACTACGCCGGGCCGCTCATGCAGTGGCACATTCACGACAACCTGTGCTGGAAGCTGGGCGATGACATGCGTCCGTCGATCAGCGGCATCACCGACGAAGGTGGAAATTGCCCGGACGGATCACGCCGGGCAAACGTCGAGATTCCGATGGTCCACGTGTGGGTGGTGCCCCACCCCTGCGGTCCTTTCGCGGCGGTCGAAGGACTCGCCGAGGGTCAAGCCGCCGTACCCACCGAAAAGCGTGTCGACATTTGCGGTGATCACTCGCACTGACGAGCGTTCACCGCGATCTACGACTCGACGACCTCGGACACCTGAATCTGCGCTTCGATGTTGGTGTAGTTCGGCAGATCCGCCATGAGTTCTCCCGTCACCGGCATCCCCATGCACTGCTGGAAGCGCTCCATCGATTCAAAGAAGAAGTGGACGGCGGCTTCGAAAGGCCCGTCGAGTCCCTTGTCGATCTCGGTGCGGGCCGGCTTCCAACCAGCCACGGCCATGGGTACGTGTGTCTTGCGGTAATAGTCGTGGTCGAAGGTGGCGCCGTCGGATTTCGGATAGAGAACGCTGACTCGGATCATGTCGGCAACCTACTACCATCCGAAACATGATCAGCCAGGGCCCCATTGAAGACCGTCTCGCCATCCGTGAACTCGTCGAGTCCTACAACGACGCCGTCATGCGTTTCGACGGCGAAGCATGGCAGTCGAACTGGACGGATGACGCCACTTGGTCGCTGCCGGGCCGCGAGGTGCAGGGCAAGGCGAATTTCTTCCCGATGTGGCAAGAGTCGATGTCGGCTTTCTCGTTCGTCGGGTTCTTTGCCTCGGCGGGCCCGATCATCATCAACGGCGACACGGCGAAGGGCACCTGGTACCAACAGGAATTCCTCCATCTCGAGGCCGGCGGCAAGATGAACGTGACGGGCCGCTACGAAGACGAGTACGTGAAGAAGAATGGTCGCTGGTATTTCACGAAGCGCGTGTATTCGATTCTCGACCGCCAGATGATTCCCTGATTCGGATATCACCGCTCACTTCGACACCCAACCCTGACGGCTCGTCATCAAAAGCGAAGTCTTCGGGATCATCCGCCACGACGTTGTCCCGTCCGGGCCCGCCGTAAATTGCATCCAATCCGGCACCCCCGGAAAGCACGTCGTTTCCGTCGCCGCCAAGAATGACGTCGTCGCCCGTCTCGCCCGCGGCGAAGTCGTTGCCGTTCAGACCAAAGAGATAATCACGCCCGTCACCACCGATCAGAGCGTCTCGGCCATTGTTCCCGTAGAGAACATCGTCGCCTGCACCCCCATCGATGCGGTCATCGCCTTGACGGCCGTCGATTCGGTCACGACCCTCCCCGCCATAGATCGCGTCGGCTCCGGTTCCCCCGCACACCACGTCATTTCCGCCCAGCGCACGTACCGTGTGCGGATTCGAACCGACAGCAACGATCACATCGTCCGCCTCTGTTCCGAAGATCGTTCCGGCATTCGACGCGACGGTTGCAAGACGCCCACCGCAAAAGATCTTCGGCAACTTCGTGGGGGCATCAGGCGCTCCACCAAATCCCGCAACAAACGGAACGGGCAGAACAACCAGTGCAAGGAGTCGGCTGAAGCGCGTCACTTCGACCGGTAGGCGAACCCAAGCGGATCCAGATCGAAAACGATGTCAACACCGGCTTCTTCGATGATGCTGTCATCGCCCTCGCCACCAACGACCAGGTCGACACCCGCACCACCCGACAAGTCATCCCGTCCGTTTCCCCCAAAGATCACGTCATCCCCGGCGTCGCCGGATATTCCGTCACCTCCGTTCATACCAAAGAGGTAATCGCGACCGTCACCGCCGGTGATGGCGTCGTCCCCGTTGCTTCCCAAGATGACGTCATCATCCAGATCACCGCTCAGCACGTCGTTTCCGCCTCGTCCGTCGATGCGGTCGTTGCCGTGGCCTCCGTAGACGACGTCCACGGCGTTACCACCGCAGATGATGTCATCGCCGCCGAGCGCCTGCACGGTGTGACTTCCGGTTCCGGTCACAACGATCACGTCGCTGGCTTCGGTTCCGTAGATGACCGCGCTCGAGGAAGTGATCGTCGCGGTTCGGTTGTTGCACATCGCCCCCGACTTCTTGGCGGCTTCGACACCGCCGATGCCAAGAAGAACCGGTGCCATGGAGACGATCGCGATGGATGCTTTTTTGAAACTGTTCATGTCGTCACCGTACGAGTGGCCCGGATTCAGGGGAACAGACAGTCGTCATTTCGGCCACGACTGAATGACACGAATCACCGCCGGTCCGACGATCACGATGAAGAGAACCGGCAAGACGCAGACCACCGTCGGAAACACCATTTTCAGGGACAATTTCGCGGCGTGCTCTTCGACTGCCTGCTGACGCCGACGACGCGCGGTGCGGCTTTGCTGGCGCAATACGGCGGCAAGGGGTGTGCCCAAACGCTGGTTCTGCTGCACGGCAGAGACGAACATCGAAACGAAATTCGTTGGCGTACGGGAGCGAAACTCCTCGAGTGCCTCCATTCGTGTCGACCCCAGTTTGATCAGGTCGAGTACACGAAGGAACTCTCGTCCGAGGTCGGAATCATGTGTTTGCGCGTAGAGATTCATCACTGCTTCGAGTGTCAGACCAGCCTCGACACCCATCACCATCTCACCAAGTGCATCGCTCAGTTCGAGGTCAAGGTGACGTCGTCTCTTTTCTTCCACGGACCGTGCACGAATGAGTGGCAATTGCCAGCCTGCGGCAGTCACCGCTCCGGCAGCGATGACACCCGACGGATTCGGACGTATCCATACGAGACCAAGACCAAGAGCCCCGCAACCGAGACTCGACACCATCGATTCCCGCCTTCTGTTGCCGACGACCGCGTGCTTCGCGCGCCGTGACGTTCGACCAACCCTCGATGGCAAGCCGTACGCGACAGCCAACCAAACAATCGCCATCGCGACCAGTGCAGCACCAGCCACCCTCATAGCGTGATCTCCGGGTTTGCGAGCGTTCGGAGCCACCTCCAACCGACGCCCGCAAGCACGACACCGAGACCGATCAGCGTGAAACCGAGTTTCGTCGTGACGAGGGGTGTTGCATAACCGGGGCTCAGAACGGAAATGAGGAGGAGCACCACCGGGGGCATCGCCAGCAGCACCGCTGCGCTCAGCCGCGCATCAGCAGTCACGCTCTTCACATCCCGACGCAGCCTGTCTTCTTCTTCCACGGTCTCGATCACCGTCTCCAGGATTTCGACGAGTGATCCACCATGCCGTGCCTGCAGTGACAAAGCCGAGGCAACGATGCGCAAATGACGACTGCCTTCTTTGTCGGCGATCACGGCCAGGACGTCACCGATCGGTGTGCCCAACTTGGCCTCGGTGACCACCTCGCGGAGAATTCCACGCAGAGGCTCGGCAACGGCATCCGCGACGTCGGTGATGGATGCAAGAACATTGCGTCCAATTCGAAGGTTGCCCACCACCAGCTGAAGGGCAGGTGCAAGTTGCTCGCTCAGTTCGTCGACCCGCGCGGTCATGAGGAAACCCGGGCCCGGCGCATGTCGAGACGACGCGAAACGAGCCCGGTCGATACGAGCCGCGGAACGCCACCCCCAACGGATGATTGCTCTCGCACAAAGAGATCTGCCGTCGTCACGACGTCGCTCTCCATGCCCGACACCTCGGTGATCGTGGTGACGAAGCGTCGTCCCTTCGAGTCACGTGTCAGGTGAACGACGAGGTCGATGGCCGAGGCGATCTGCTCGCGCACGGCGCGCAGCGGCAAGTCGAGACCGGCGAGAAGAATCATGGTCTCGATTCGACGAAGTGCATCTCGCGGCGAGTTGGCGTGCACGGTCGACAGCGAACCTTCGTGTCCGGTGTTCATTGCCTGCAACATGTCGATCGTCTCGCCCGCACGGACCTCACCCACAATGATCCGATTGGGTCGCATTCGCAGTGAGTTCCGCACCAGTTCACGCACGTTGATCTCACCCGCACCCTCGGAGTTGCCGGGGCGAGCCTCGAGACGGACGAGGTTCGGCAATCGGAGGGTCAACTCGACGGCATCTTCGATGGTCACGATCCGCTCGTCCCGGTCGATGAACGACGAGAGGATATTGAGCACCGTCGTCTTGCCGGTGCCCGTACCGCCGCTGACGAGGATGTTCATCCTCGAGGCGACGGCGTCGCCGAGGAACTCTGCCGCATCGGGCGAAAGAGCGCCCGTCGCCACGAGATCGTCGGTGGTCAAGCCGGACGAGGTGAACTTGCGGACCGTCAGTGCGGGTCCGTCGACGGCGAGCGGGGGCAGAATCACGTTGAGGCGTGAACCATCGGGAAGTCGAGCATCGACCATCGGCGACGACTGATCGACGCGACGCCCCGATGAGCGAACCATTCGGTCGATGACGACGAGGAGTTGATCCTCGGAGTCGAATGTGCGACCACTGAGTTCAATGACGCCATCGCGTTCGACCCAAATCTCACTGAAACCATTCACCATGATTTCCGACACCGCCGGTTCATCGAGAAAGTCCTGCAGCGGCCCGAAACCAAGAATCTCGTTGACAACTTGCCTTCTCACGGCTTCGTTCTGGTTGGCTCCGGCTTCGCTCGACGAGCCGAGCACCCGATCAACCTCAGCCTCGACGAGTCGCCGAAGTTGATCGTCGGTGAGTTCCGTTCGCTCCGGGATCTCTGCGAGGCGCCGCCGAACCTCTCCGACGATTGCTTGAGAACTCACCGGCCCACCAGCCACACTCGGTTGTTCGCCACTGCCGTCAACACGTCGGGCAACGACTCCGCGGGAACGCCGATCGACACCAGCGTGTCCTCGGTGGGCAGGAGATCCGCCGGGTTCGGCGACTCAAGGATCACCGCCCGCACGGCGACGCGCCGTGGCGAGACATCGTCGGTGTCGTACACGTCGACGATGCGTCCTGCTTCGAGCAGGGCACCCACCCAACGCTGGGGATCCAACTTCACCGAGATTGCCACGTAGCCCTCGCCGAGGCTTCGCACGCGACTCTGCGCAAAGGATGTGAGAAGAATTTGTTGGCCGGCGACATGGTCGTAGGCCAAGACCCCTTCGGGTAGCTCATCGAGGGAGCCCACCGCGCCTTCCGCACGCGCCGACGCCTCAATCATCCGAATCTCGGCGCCGTTCTTCACCGCATTCGCGGTTGTGCCGTCGGCAAGCGAGCGTGTCGCGACGGCAACCGGGACGAGTTCGCCTCGGTCGTCTTCGCCCCGCGGCACGAGGGCAAGAATGCCGACGAAAGTGAGAGAGAAAGCGACGGCCACGGGGGCGGCCTTGCGGACAAGGGTCTTGCTGATCATTGACATACTCCGTGATTGTCGAGAGAACAGATGCTCCATACGGTGAGGCCGAAGTTTCCTTCGGCAAAACTTGCGCTACTTCCCGTCGATGATCCGCGGGTAAAGCTGACGGTCAGACTTCGTTGGGCGGCACCGCCCGTGAAGCGGGCGGCAACAACAAGAGCTCGGGCAAATCCAACGATGGTGTGCTCCGTGTTGCTGCCCTTCAGGCGCGGATACCTGTAAATCGGCATCGTGATTGTCTTGCCTATGACGGACGTCATGTTGAACGATGTCGACGGGGCACCGGGACTTCCGTTCACAATGTCTCCCACCGAAACGACTCCGGCATATCCACCGTCGATCCATGATTGCGTCTCGCTGTTCGAACTTGACCCGCCGTTGAAGTCAAGGATCGACCAGTTGCCCGATACGTCACCGCCGCACTTCAGGTTCTGCTGTTGGAAGGTGATGGTCGCGACGTGTCCCGATGGAAAGCCGGCGGCGATCCACGATGCGATGTCGGCATTGTCGGCGCACAGCCCGAAGGGCCAGAGACCCGAGAGACCCGATGGCGTTCCGATCTTCACGCCGGTTGACGCGGAAATCTTGCTGGTCGACCTTCCGACCAGGGCGGAGAACATCAAGCCGACATCCTCCGAGGCGGATACCCGCACGATGCCCGAGCTTCGGGTGCCGGTGGTCGAGCATGACTGCGAATTCGGTGCGGCACCATCGGCGCGAAGAAGTGCGAGCGCGGCTGTGGTGCAAGATGAGCCGCCTGCCGCCCAGTCCCTTGCCGACGCGGCGGCAGAGGCCTCGACACCGTTTTGCAGACGTTGCTCGGCAACCCACACCCGTCCGGCGTCGGCCACGATTGCAAGCGTCAACGCCAAAGGAAGGAATGCAACGGCGACCAGGATTGCAATGACCCCTGCGTCATTGCAATCAGCGCCCGTCGGTCGGAAGTCAGCGCGGGCAGGCATATGAGGAAGAGGCGCGCAGGGTGACGTTGCGGTCGCCGACAAGGGGAAGAGAAACCGTCTGTTGCGCCGTCAGGCGCACACGTACGGTGCCTGTGGAACAGTTCTCGAGCAGTTCACACGAGATGCTTCCAACGTTGTTGCCGGCCAACTCGGAAGTGGCCGTACTGCATGCCCCGGAAGGTGTCACCGACCCGGCTCGCGCCGCATTCCGTGCTGCCGACTGAAGCTGAAGCTGGTCGAGATAGACCGCACCGCCGAGGATGATCGTGAAGAGAAGAACGATGAGAAGGGGCAGCACAAGAGCGAACTCCACAGCCACCACCCCGTCATCGTCGGGCTTCCGACGCGACGGACGAGCCATCGCGCCGGAAACCGAACGACGCCGTGTCACGGAAGGATCGAGTCGAAGATCCCGTCGATACGGCCACCGAGTGCCGCGGCGGCAACTGCCACCACTGCGACGATGCCGGCGAGCAGCACCCCGTATTCGGCTGCGACCCCACCGTGATCGTGCGCGTCACGCACGTCGGCAAGGCGGGTATTGATGCGAACGATGATTCGCTTCATTCCAGTCTCCTGTCTCGTTTGTCAATGTGGACCGATTGGCCCGACGAGGAGGAAACACAATGAGATGTCCCACCGGACAGGTAAAAGGAGATACGTGACCGATGTGTGACGCGTCGACGACGCGCGTCACAAGATGTTTTCAGGCACCGAGTCGACGGGTGAAGCCTTCGGGAACGACGATGTCGCCGCGCCCGAGCTCGTTCACGTGCGATTTACCGAGGCCGAGGAGCGCCGAGTCGATACCGCCACGCAGGATGTCGAGCACGTTCTCCACGCCGGCTTGTCCGTTCACCGAAAGCCCCCACAAATAGGCGCGGCCGATCATCACCGCCTTGGCTCCGAGCGCCAGACACTTGACGACGTCGCTCCCGCGGCGTACCCCACCGTCGAGCACCACCTCGATCTGATGGCCGACCGCATCTGCGATCGTTGGAAGAACCCTGATCGGCGCGGGCGTACCGTCGAGGTTGTTCCCCCCGTGGTTCGACACCGACAGGGCAGTCGCACCGGCATCAACAACGCGCTTTGCATCGTCGACCCGGCACACCCCCTTCACCATGAACGGACCATCCCACTGCGAGCGCAGCCAGGCGATGTCGTCCCAACTTGGTGGTGGGCTTTGCATCCACTCGAAGTACGCCCCGAAGAACGTGGGGGGCTTGCCACCCGGCGCAGCCATGTTCGGCGTGGTCAAGTCGGGAAGACCAAACGTCTTCGCGTACATCCACAGCCACCGGGGACGCGAAAGCCCCTGCGGTGCGAGCTTGATCATTTCTTTCAGGCCGACCTTTTGGGGAATCCACGGGCTGCCCCAGTCGCGACCGTTCGAGAACGTCCAGTCGAGGGTGAGGATGATGCCCTTGGCACCTGCCGCCTTTGCACGTTCGAGGCGTTGCACCATGGTGTCGCGTCCACCCGACCAGTACATCTGGAACAGAACCTGGCTGTTCACCGCCGTGACTTCCTCGATGGCCTTGCTGGCAAACGAGCTGAGTCCCATCGCGACGCCGCGGTTGGCAGCGGCGCGCGCAACGGCAACTTCGCCGTCGGGATGAACCGCCTGCACGCCGGTCGGTGAAATGATCACCGGCATCGACACCTGCTGGCCCATCACGGTCACCGACTGGTCGCGGCTCGCATGCAGGCCGGCGATGTGCGGAGCAAAGCCCAGTTCATCGAATGCACTGAGGTTGTCGCTGAAGGTGAGACCCTTCTCCGAACCACCGACGATGGCGCCGTAGACGGATTTCGGCAGGCGCTTTTGAGCTCGACGCTGCGCGACGGCGACGGTTTCGAACCACGGGTTGCCCATGGGTCCACAGCCTACGTTCAGAAGTTGTTGTAGGGGGATTCGAACATGGCGGGCTCGACCCACTTGAAGAGAACGACCGCCGCGACGAGAAGGCCAACCCAAGCCAGGGTTGCACGAAGGCGCGGGTGTTTCATCAGGATCTTTTTCATGACCCGAAACCCCTGAGAAACTCGGCGAAAGCGACGGTGACCTCGTATGCCGCGTACTTCGTCAGGTGCGCACGGTCTTGGAATTGCAAGTCGAGACCCGGCTTCGAGGGGTCGCTGAGAACAGACCGCGCGTCGAACAATCCCGTTTCCGGAACCAAGGCGGCGACCCGGCCGAGGTCGATCACCTCGGCCGTCTCTCCAAACGACGGGAAGTAGTAAAGAAACACGTTCTTGACCCCGGCCTTGCGGGCAACAGCGACCATGTCGCGCACCGCGACGATTTCACCCGTGGCGCGGCGACTGTCGAGATTGACGGTCACGTACCGAGCAGATTCACGTTTGAGACGTTCCAGCTTGCGATCCGTGGGTTGGGGTGTCGCCTCGGTGTAGGGCGCTGCGGCAACTGACCCCCACACCGGTAGCACCGTGCTTCGGCAATCACCAAGAGGATCGACCGCCTTCTTCACCTCGCGAAAGGCATTGTCGAAGCCGACCTGTAGGTGCTCGAAGAAGAACTTCAGCGGTGAAGGAAAATGTGATCGCACGTAGACATCTGCGCGATTGACGACTCCCCCGTCAAGGAGTGCACCGAGATACCCCGAGTACGCGTCGGCGCCGAAGAGCGCGTAACTGCGATTCGTGAGTGCCGCCCCGAATCTGGCCGGCACCGTGTCCCCAGCCGTACGTGTGATGACGAGTTCGATACCGAGAGTCGTGGGAGCCCCGCGCTCGCGCAGATAGGTACGCAGCGCCATGTTCGCGTCGGACTCGGCATTGCCCAGCAGCACGATCTTCTCGGTTCTGTGGTCTGCCGTCCCCGACAGGCGCAGGTCGACAATCTGCTCGTCGATACCGAATCCGGTGCGACTCGCACCGATGAGCAGCACGTCGGCCGGCGGCGCATCGCTTTGAAAGACGAGCGCTTGACACCGGTTCACGTATTTGCCCGGCACCCGACCCGCTTTCAGCCACCCGTACGAAGGCACGAGAATCAGCGCGAGAAGGACGATTGGGGCCACGACCCGCCGGAAGAGGAGTTGCCTAGAACGCATAGTTCGCCACGTAAGAAAGAACGACGACGCTCGACAGGGTCGCGACACGACTGACGATACGCGCCTGGCGCGAGCCAAGGTTTGCCGCTTTCGGCGCAAGCGCCATCAGCAATCCGTGGGCCAAACCCCACACGATGTACCCCGGCTTCACCTCGTGCCACAACCCCATGAACACGAATGCGGCAGCTGTCGCCACACGCGCGTTCAGCCCACGGAGGTTGAGAGGAAGAAAGACGTATTGCATGACGAAACGCGCCATCGACATATGCCAGCGATTCCAAAAGTCACGGATGTCAACTGCAAGCCAGGGGCGGTCGAAATTCGTTGGAATCTGGAATCCGGCAAGTGCAGCCCCCGACTCGGCAACCAAGGACTGTCCCCAGAATGCGGCGAAGAGGTGACCGAACAACGCGAGCAGAACCAGCGGTGCGGTCCAACGTCCGAGGTCGGTCCCACCGGCCTCTTGCACCAGCCATTCCGATACCAGTGTCGCAAGCAACCATCCGGCGAAGAACTTGCGGTAGAGGAACTCGGTCGAGCCGACATCAGGTTCCGCGCCACCCTTTCCGGTCTGGTCCCACAGACTCGTCCCGGAAAACACCGGTCCGATGACGATGGCAGGAAGGAACCATCCGCCCGCAGCGAGCGAGACGGACCGCTGACCGAACGTCGTTGACTTCGCGCCGAGCAGCTGTTTCGTTGTCATGAACACGCGCACGACCGCAAACGCGACTCCTGCCATCACGAAGTTCTGTCGTGCAAAGACCTCGTTCGCAATGTCCGTTGCAAAGACGTTCAGCAAGAGGACGTACGGCAGATACTGCCGAAGCGCCGACTTCTTGGGCAGGTTTCGCAGGAGTCGTTCCAATGCGAATGCCTCGAGGACGGTGATGCAGACGATCCAGAAACCTGCCGGTGCAAGCATCAACATGAAGAACGCACCCGCGAACGTGAAGAGCACCAAACGTGCACGCCGCGGAAGAAAGTGAGCGATCGGCAGCACAACGAGAATTGCCACGACGTGGGACAGTGGTGTCATTGTCGATCAGTCGTTGCAGGCCAGAGCTGCAAGTGCTCGACGGTCGATTTTCCCGTTTTGGTTCGTCGGCATCGCGTCGAGTGCGATGGACATGGTGGGAACCATGTAACTCGGCAAGGTGTCTTCGAGCAACCGCAGATCGATTCCCGACCCATCAGGGTCTTCGGATGCAAGGCAATACAGCACGAGCTTCGCCTCTGCCCCGTCCCCCACGACGACTACGGCGACGGTCTTTCGCCCGAACTTTCGTCGTGCCACGGTTTCAATTTCGCCCAGCTCGATTCGGTAGCCGCGGAACTTCACCTGGGAATCGACCCGACCTCGAAAGTACACGCCCTCCTCGTCGATTCGCACGAGGTCGCCGCTGCGGTAGTAGGTCTTGTCGCCCTGGACAATGAAAGGCGAAGGCGCATCGGTCGAGTAGCCCTCGAACACCTGGGGACCACCAAGAAGCAGTTCCCCTTCATCCCCGACCATGGGTTGCTCTGCAACGGATGTGTCGTGCCGGAGCAGCGCCGTGCGGTTCGAGCCGAATGGACGACCAATGGATGCATTTCCCTCGGAGCGTGAAGACTCGGTCACGTCTGCGGCGGTGAAGGCGATCGTGGCCTCGGTCGGACCATAGAGGTTCCACATACGACCTCGATCGGCGAGCCACGGGCGACACGCTTCGACGGTCTCCATCGGCAGAGCTTCGCCGCAAAAAAGCATCGACCGAAGACCCCCGAAACCGTCCTTGCGCTTTCCCGAACCCAGCTGGGCGCCGAGCAGCGGTACGGAGAACCACGCATCGATTCGTTCGCGCACAACGTAACCACCGGGCATCATCATGTCGATCTGTGTCGGAGCGACCAAGGTTCCTCTGTGCCGCATCGAAACAAAGATGTCGTGCATCGAGAGGTCGAAGCTGAGGTCGAAAAACTGGGTGAAGCGCAATCCATCGGGAAGGGCGAGAAGTGTGGAGACACCGTCGACGTAGTGGGCGAGGTTGTCGTACGAGATCGGCACACCCTTCGGTGTCCCGGTCGAACCCGAGGTGAACATGAGGTATGCGGTATCGCCACCTGTAGCGGGAACCGCAGCGACCGCGGCCAACCACTTCCCTGCCTCGGCCGTCGACGGGGGAACCGCGGCCGCGTCGATGAATGGCAGGGAGGACGCAATGGCCAAAGCCGTCGATGACGTTGTCCTGTCACCGATCATGATGGTGGGGTTCGACAATTCGATGATCGTCCGCAGTCGATCTGCGGGGAATTTCGGATTCAACGGAACGAATGTCGCACCGGTCGACACCACTGCCAGTACGGCGAGGTAGGTCTCGATGCGATGGTTGCTCAGAACACCAACTCTTGAGCCGGGTGCGACTCCGTGTGCGAGAAGAACCTCGCGCAGGCTCGAGATGACGGCGCCTGCGTCGGTTTCCGACATCGACAGTCTCTTCTCGTCACCGAACGGTCCCTCGAACGCGACTCGCATCGCACCGTCGGGACGCCAACGATCAGTCAGGAGTCCGGCGGAGTGCGACATGGCCTTCAGTTGCGGTTGGCGGCCACGAAGTCGACGATTTCGCGCACGGTCATGAAGTGAATCGCATCGTCGTCGCTGACGTCGAGACCGAGGCGGTCGGACAACGTGGTGAAAATCTCGACGAATGCCAGGGAGTCCCACGCGGGTGGATTGCCCATTCCGGAGTCGATCGACACCGAGATCCCGGTTGCCCCGCGCGAGGCAAGAACCCCCGCGATGACTCCGACCACTTCATCAACCAACCCGTCGGCCACTCAGTTTCTCCACTCGACTCTTGATTTCTTCTTCCGCCTCGGCGAGAAGGCGCCGTTGAAGCGCGGTCCACGAGTCGGCGGAACCGACTTGATACCCACCCAACCGCTCGTTTTGACGCGGCCGCGCCGAAACAAGCGCCCCTTCGAGTTCTCCGACAGCGGCGTCGTCGAGGGGAAACCCGATCGTAGTCAAGAGCGCCAAAAGAACCCCTGCCGGATTCCTCGTGAGATCGTCAAAGTCGACGTGGTGCACCCGTGACGGGTGTTGCTGCCATGCATCGCAGAGAACAGAGTTCGTTGTCCTCCACAGCCAGATGTTGCGTTCGATGGCTCCCCACCCGGGCCACGCTGCCAGATCGTCACCCTCGACCGGCCGCAGACGACCGAGACCGATGAATTTTTCGCGTGAGTCGAGTTCCTTTGCCGGATCCGGCCATCCAACCGGCATGGGATCCGTGCCGCTGAACCAGGTGGCGGACCTCACGAACGACTCACAGTCGCGGATGATGATCGCACCGTACGCCGCGGAATTCTGCACGATCATCTCGTTCAGCAGAACCGAGTTGTAATAGGCCACGTCAACCAGCAGGGCGGCACCAAGCGCACGGCATGCGCCGTCGACCACTTCGTGACTGCGCTTGGTTGCCACGACCGAAGCTGCACGAGCGGGGCTCTTGAAGCACTGGAAATTGTCGAGGTTGACCAGGGGCAGGACGTCGGAGCCCGAGTCGTTGCCCAGGTGCCCTTCGTGGAGTGCCGCAATGCCCGACACCATGTTCAAGGCTTCGGCGATGTACGACGTTGCCGTTCGGCCCGTACTGGCAATCGCGAGAAACATCGAATCAGGATCTGGGTCGCGAACCGGCGACGGTGGTGCGATGCAACTCGCGACGGAACCCTGCATAGTCGTTCAGCGCATAATGCTGCGTCGAGCGATTGTCCCAAATGACCAGATCACCCGGCGTCCAGCGATGTCGAAGGGTGAACCGGGCATCGGTGGTGTACCCGTGCAACCATTCGAGCAGCGGACCGACCCGCTCTGGCTCGACTCCGACGAGATCTCGCACGTATGCGCGATTGAAGAAGAGCGATTGCCGTCCCGATTCGGGATGAGTGACGACGAGAGGATGCAACTCGGCGTCGTCGGCAGTGTCGTCACACACGATGTTCATTCCCGAAAGACCCGAATGGAGCGGCTGCATTTTGCGCGAATAGGCATCTCGCGCGGTGTGCACGGCGGTGACCGATGCCAGTTCGGCCTTCCTGTCTGCCGACAACTGTCGCCACGCCGCCGTCATCGACGCCCACAAGGTGTCGCCACCGTACGGGGGGATTTCGATCGCAAAGAGGAGCGTGAAAGATGGCGGTTCGGGCTGAAAGCTGAAGTCACTGTGCCAAGCTCCACCAAAGTTGAACGCGTCGCCGTCGGAGGCTTCTTTCAAGACCTTGATGACTTCCGGATGGTCGGGGCTGGGTTCAATGAAGGGAGTCGGCCCCGCCGGTCCGAAACGTCGCGACAGTTCAACCTGGTCGTGCACGCCGAGCGTCTGCGCCGGAATCACCACAACTTCGTGTTCACACACGACCGCGCGCAGATTCGCAACAGCGTCCGCGTCGAGACGACGTACGTCGTCGATACGGACCTCGGCACCAAAGACGCCGGTGAGTCGCTTCACCTCCACGTTCGCAACCTACCCGTCGTCAGTCGCCGACGAAACCCTTCCAGTTGCGCATGTAGTCGACGAAGATCTCGGAGAGTCCCTCGTCGCGAAGTGTCTGAGCGGGAACGGGTCGTGGACGCATTTCGAAACTTGGATCGTTGCGCATCCCACGCGGAAAGTCGTGGTTCGTGATGGCAGCCCGGCCGATAACCGCGATGTCGGCACCGGCCCCGAGAGCCTCACGCACGGTTGCAGCGGAGTACAGCTTGCCGGCAACCGCCAGGCGCACGTCTCCACGATCGAGCTCGGCGAAGATATCGATGAGCCGGCGATTGGTCCACCCGTCTTCGTTCGCATTCTTGAAACAATCCCAAAGCGACATGTCGATCATGTCGACTCGGCCTTCGGCGACGAGCCGCAGGAACACCTCGCGAATTTCGTCGATCTGCATACCGAATCGCTCGGGTGACAAGCGGACACCCAGGTGAAAATCATCCCCGCACTCGCGGCGGACTCCTTCGATGATCGCGAACAAGGGTCGCGCCCTGTTCTCGAGCGATCCACCAAACTCATCGGCGCGGTGATTCAATTCGGCCGACAGGAACTGGCACAGCAGGTATCCATGTGCTCCGTGCAATTCCACACCGTCAAAGCCTGCGTCACGCGCCCTTCGAGCCGCCGAGACGAAAGCCCCGATCATTTCGTGCACTTCGTCGTTCGTCATCGCGCGCGCCCCGGTCTCGGCGTCGTCCGACGGACACAACGGCGTCGTGCCCGTAATTTCGCGCGGCGAGCGATTTCCCGCGTGATGAAGCTGCACGATTGCGAGGCTCCCGGCCATTTTGATGTCGCACGCCAAGCGGGTGAGACCGGGCAGATGCGCGTCATCATGAATGCCCAGTTGACCGGAAAATCCGACGCCAACTGCTTGCACGGATGCGGCGCAGGTCATCGTGAGGCCGAATCCGCCGAGAGCCCGCATGGTGAGCCAGCGGTGTTCCTCGTCCGAGAGAGACCCGTCGGCATGGCTTTGTTGATTCGTCAATGGTGCGAGCATCAAGCGATTCGGCATTGCGGGACCGTGCGGGAAGGTCACCGGCTCGAAGACCTTGTCGTTTGATACTTCTTTCGTTGTCGTGCTCATCCTCGCGACACACTAGGTCCGTCGGTAGCGTTCAGGTTCCCATGACACTGCCGCCGACCACCGACGTCGCCTCCCAAGCGTCCCTGCGTCGCACATTTGCCATCATCTCCCACCCCGATGCCGGCAAGACCACCCTCACCGAGAAGTTCCTGCTCTACGCGGGTGCGGTGCAGGAAGCCGGTGCAGTGCGGGCCCGCGCCGGACGGCGAGCGGCGACCTCCGACTGGATGGACCTTGAAAAACAGCGCGGCATTTCCATCTCCTCGACGGTGCTGCAGTTTCCCTACCGGGGCCACACCTTCAACCTTCTCGACACCCCGGGCCACCGTGACTTTTCCGAGGACACCTACCGGGTGCTGGCTGCCGTCGACTCGGTGGTGATGGTTCTCGACACCGCAAAGGGCATCGAGGCCCAGACCCTCAAGTTGTTCCAAGTTTGCCGATCGCGCAATCTGCCTGTTCTGACCTTCTTCAACAAGTACGACAGACCCGGTCGCGACCCGTTGGAACTTCTCGACGAAGTCGAAGAACAAATCGGTTTGAAGCCGACACCCGTTACCTGGCCAGTCGGCATCCCCGGGGATTTCCGCGGTGTCATCGACCGCCGCACAGGCGACTTTGTTCGCTTCATCCGCACCGCACATGGTGCCGAACTCTCCCCCGAGGAAGTGGTGTCACCGGACGAAGCGGCCTCGACGGAGGGCGGAGCCTGGACGGCGGCCCTCGATGGTTGCTCTCTCCTCGATGCGATCGGTGCCGATCTCGACGTCGAGTCGTTCCTTGCGGGCGTCACGACCCCGGTATTCGTCGGATCCGCTCTCACGAACTTCGGAGTCCGAATGCTCCTCGATGCGGTCGTCGATCTGGCTCCCGCGCCAGCCCCGCGCGCCGACCTGAACAACGATGAACGGGCACTCACCGAACCGTTCTCGGCGTTCGTTTTCAAGATCCAGGCGAACATGGATCCCAACCACCGCGATCGTCTCGCATTCGCACGCGTTTGCTCGGGAATGTTCGAACGCGGGATGGATGCGACGTGCGCACGCTCCCGGCGCCTCGTCGGCACGAAGTACGCCACCACGGCATTCGGCAGCGACCGCGAGACGGTTGAAACCGCTTTTCCCGGGGACATCGTCGGGCTGATCAACGCCAACGATCTGCGCATCGGCGACACGCTCTACGCAGGTGAGCCGATCGAGTTTCCCGGCGTTCCGCGTTTCGAGCCCGAGGTGTTCGCCACCGCGCGCCCCCTCGACTCCGGTCGGTTCAAACAATTCCGCAAGGGGCTCACTCAGCTCGATGAAGAAGGAGTGGTACAGGTTCTGCGCGATCCCGATCTTGGTGACAGCGACCCGATTCTCGCTGCGGTCGGCGCCCTCCAGCTCGAGGTCTTCGCGCACAGATTGGCCGGCGAATTCAATGCGCCGATCGAGGTGCGTCCGACCATTTACCAAGCAATCCGCTTGACCGACAAGGCCAGCGTGCCCCGCCTGCAGGAGATCGGTGGCATACGCATTCTTCGCCGCAGCGACGACGCGCTCGTTGCGTTGTTCGAGAACAAGTTCAGACTTCAGCGTCTGCTCAGTGACGAGCCTGAACTCACCCTTTCCCCGATCCTTGCGGGCTAGGCACTTCCGCCGTTCAGCGCCCCATCGTGGGCACACACAACCTCGGCGGCAACCACATGAATGGACTGTCGACGCCGACGCGCCTCGGAACGCAGTTGCTCGAAGGCTTCCGCGAGAGCCAACCCACGCTGGACGGCGATCATGCCTTTTGCCTGCTCAATCACGACACGCGAGTCAAGGGCTTGCTGCAGCTGACGAATCGTGGTGTCCACAACTGCTTCACGTGACGGGTCCACCGCATCGCCTCAGTTTCTTCCGGAAGAAACTGAGAGCGACGACTTACCCATGACGAATGGATCCATCGTCACGACCATCAACGCCAGCTGCGTGCGATTGTCGCGACCGAGCAAACCGAGCAACCGGGAGATTCTGTTGCGCACCGTCTGCGCGCTGAGGAAGACACGCTGACTGATCTGCTTGTCCGTCATCCCTTCGGCGATGAGCGCAAGGATCTCGTGGTCGGTGGCACCAAGTTCGCGGTAGGCAAGAAGTCCCCTCTCAGCGAGTCGCTCCTTGGCGGCACGTCGCGTGAAGTCGTCGAGCAGTCTGCGACCGCCAATTGCGGTCCTCATACGTGACGCGATTTCCTTCGTGGAAGTCTCTTTGTTGATCACGTCGAATGCACCGAGTTTCCCTGCCTCGTACACGAGGTCGTCGGACACGAAGCCGGTCAGAATGATCGACCGACAATCGGGAAACGAATCTCGAAGCCGCTCGACCAGTGACAAACCGCTCTCCCCCTGAAGATGAAGATCGATCAGGGCAACGTCGACACCCTCTCGCCCCGACACCTCCAGCGCATCGCGAACGGTGCCCACCGCACCCACAAACTGAAAGTCGCCCTCGGCTTCCAGCGCAAGCGACAAAGACTCTCGCAGGAGAGCGTGGTCGTCGCACAGCAGGGTCTTGATCATTGAATTCTCCCTTTTCCCCAGCCATCCCCACCGGATGGTCACCTTGGTTCACCAAAGTAAAGACCAATCTGCTTGCGCTGTCAGGAGACATCCGTACCGACTCCTTTGATCGGCAACAACCGATCAACCCCTAAGTGTCCGGCAGCGCCGCGATCGCTCGCACGTACGCGTCTGCTCGTTGTTCAAACGAGTCGAGCGACTCCCCGTACGTCTCACGAAACGCTCGAGAGAAACTCAGCAGTTCGGCACTCCTGCGAAAGAGTTCGATTGCTTTCGGCAAACCGCCCATGGTCGCCACGAGGTATTCCATTGCAACTGCTCCCAGGTAATACTCACAACCCGCAAGCAATTCGGCGTCTTCTCGATAGCGACGCAATGGTTCGGCGCACGATCGTTCCCAGTCGGCGAACTTGCGAATCCTGACAACGTGGAAGACCGAGTAGTCCATGCGCGACGGAAATGTCAGCACGCGGGCCACACCGGCCATCAACTCTGCAAAACCTTCGCGAACCCACGCCGGTTCGTCGGCTGGCACCGTCCCATCATTCGCAGATGCACGTGCCACGTGCACCCACTCGTGAGCCAAACCCGAGATGTTTCGATCGGCGATTCTGTAGTCGACCTTTCCGAATAATGGTTCGGGACGGGACTCCATGGCAGTTGTCAAGAGGTCTCCCGCACGGCGAAGAAAGAAGTAGCCCGTCAGGTTCAACACGATGACTCGACGATTACACAACGTCGCGCCCATCAGGTGAACGCCTCCCGTTCGGACAAGGTTGGGAAAGCAATCGAGTTCTTCGAGCGTGTCGTTGATGAATTGCTGGGTCCGCCCAACAACGACGTAGGTGCGATCGGCTCGGACAAGGCCGAGACTCTCAAACAGAAACTGGAGCTGAGCCAAAACCTGTCGCGAGAGTTGCAACGTTCGACTGGAGATCGCCGAGGACTCCACCCTCCAAACAACGGCGGCTGCGGTCCTCGGCGCCAAGAGCGAAGAGGCCACCGCTCCTCGGTAACTTTCGATGCTTCGCGTCATCAACTCGATGACCCTGCGCTCTGCACGGGTCGTTCGGACCTCGACGACTTCGCGATGTGCCCCAAACGCGGGAGTCACTCGAATGATCACGCCACGATCAACCGCGAAAGGTACCGAAATCAACGAAAGGCACACGGCCAAACAGAGCACCGGTCGCTTCGTCACACAGTGACAATAGGAATTCATCCAACCAGTTGTTGTGAGGATTGTCGCTTGTCGATGCCACAAACCGCAATTAGGTTGCCGACTCTGATCCCGGACCCCGATCAGTTCTCAACGCACGACGGGAGGCTGACATGGGTTCGTCAATGGAGTTCGGTGGAATCGCCGAACTGAATTCAGGCAAGCGTAAATTCGCATCATTCTTCAGGCGCCGACGGGGCACGATCGGGTCAACCATCGTGCTCGCACTTGTGGCCGTCGGCATCTGGGCCGTCGCCACGGCGCTGCCGGCACAAGCCAAGGCCGCGATCAAACTTGATCAGTGCGCCAACCTGACGACGGTGTGCGACACCGCGCATCCCGAGCAGTGGCAGAACGGCAACCTCACCCAGAACGATTCGCTCTACTACGAAGGCAGCAGCGTGGCATATCGGGCAGTGATGGAGGATCTCACGGTCGGTGCGACGTACGCCGTGACCATCGAGTGGGATACAACCCAGTCGGGCAAACATGCCATCGACTACCTCACGTCGTATGACCGCACGGTGGCAACCGCTGATCCCTGCGCGGGCTACACCTGCGGGAGCGCGGCACAGTTGGCCATCCCCGTTGACCCGAACGTTGCCGCAGCCGGGGTGACCGAGGTTGCGGACAGGAAATTCACTGCCTTCGGTGCGTCTTTTCCATCGGGCGGACAAGTGGTCGTGAACAGCGGCAACCTCTGTGGTTCGGCAACGTGCGCCATTGCCGCGAATCCGTCACCGTACGTAATGTCAGGGTCGTATACCGGAACAAGCCAGACGAGCATCACCGTCTACGTAACGGCAACCTCGTCAACGGTCGTTCTCGCGTGGGGTGGTCATATTGCCGAGCGACGCGACTGGGGACCGACCTCGTCTGCAATCTCGATTCCGGGCTCCCCCTATCACATGCGCATCATCGACCTTGGTTGTTCCGATGCCACGAACTGCGGTGCGGGCAACCAGGACCGTGCTTTGTCGAGCCAAGCCGTGGTGTACGCGGCGTCACTGACCATCATCAAGCAGGCCTCCGTCGAGGGTGAGCGACAGTTCGGCTTCACCGCGTCGCCCACTCCTTTGACGAGCTTCTCGTTGTCCGATGATGGAACGACCGCGAACACCAAGATCTTCAGCGGCATCACCAATTTCGCAACGTACAACGTGACGGAATCGATTGGCGACGGATTCCGTCTGGCCTCCGTCGACTGCACCGTGACCACGCCGAACGGCGGCAGCCAGACACCGACGACGAATGGCATCGTGGTCGACCTTCGCGAGGGTGAGGACGTCACATGCACCTTCCGCAACACGATTGCAAGCTCCGGTTCGATCAACCTTCAGAAGTCCGCTGACCCGTCAACGTTCGATGCAGTTGGCGACGTGATCACCTACACCTACACGATCACGAACGATGGCGACGTGGCGATCGGGCCAACCCAGTTCACCGTCAGCGACAACAAGGTCAATGATGGCACCCCGTTCCCGTGTGGTGCGTCGGACACGTTGCTCGCCCCCGGGGCGACGATCTCGTGCACTGCCTCTTACACGATCACGTCGGCCGATCTTGCGACGGAGTCGGTGACGAACGTGGCGACAGCCGCAGGTGGTGGGTACACATCGCCCCAGCGATCCACCACCGTCACCGCCCTCATTGTTCCGCCGAGCTCGACCACCACATCGACGACGTCGACAACAACAACAACCACCACGACGACAACAACGACAACGGTCCCCGAGACGACGACAACTGCAGCGCCGACAACCACCGCAGCGCCGACAACCACTGCGTCGCCGACCACTAGCTCGGCAGTCGTCACGACCACGGTGGCACCGACAACCACTGCGGCACCGACAACCACTGCGGCACCGACGACCACCGCGGCAGTCGCCACGACCAGCACGGTCCCCGCAACCACCGCAGCCCCAACAACCACCGTGCCTGCTCCCTCGACGACTGCGCCACCCGACTTTCAGGTGATTGTTGGTCCGACGACCACGACGGTCCCGGCAGAGAGCGACTTTCTCGTTCTCTTCCCCGATGAGTTGCCGAATACCGGACCGCGATTCAGCTGGGTTCTCCTCACCGTTGCCCTTGCGCTGCTGACACTCGGTGCGCTTCTTGGCCTGTTGAACCTGCGCTCGACGCACTCACCCCGAAACGAAAGGAAGAAGTAGATCATGAGCCAATGGCGTTCACCAGCTCTTGCAGTGCTGAGCACCTACCCACCGACGCCGTGCGGGTTGGCAACCTTTGCTGCCGCACTGACAGATGGGCTTTCGTCGATCGGCGTCCGAGATGTTGGGGTGGTGCGGTCGGCGGTTGACGACAGTCGGTCGGATGACATGCGCGTCGTCGCCCTCCTTCGTCCCGGTTCGACATCGTCACGACTCGCCGTTGCGCGCCGGGTGAATGCATACGAGTGCCTGCTTCTTCAACACGAATACGGCATCTACGGCGGGAAGGACGGCGACGAAGTTCTCGATCTTCTGGATCAGCTGGAGGTGCCCGTCGTGACGACTCTCCACACCGTGCCGCGCAAACCAACCGCTTCCCAGCGAAGCATTCTCGAGCAGATCGTCGAATATTCGGCCGCAGTGGTGACAATGACGAACACCGCGAGCTCGCGGTTGGTTCGCGGATACGACATCGACCCGGCCAAGGTCACCACGATCGTTCACGGGGCGACTGTGCCGCGAACACTCGGCTCACCTCCACAGACGCCGCAGCCAACCTTTCTCACGTGGGGGTTGCTCGGGCCGGGCAAAGGCATCGAATGGGTGATCGATGCGCTGGGTGCCCTCGCAGCGAGCGGACTGTCGGCGCGGTACGTCGTCGCCGGACGCACCCATCCACGTGTTCTTGAGAATGAAGGCGAGTCCTACCGAGAAATGCTGATGGAGCGCGCCGAGCAGTTGGGCGTCGCAGATCTGGTCGACTTCGATCCCTCGTACCGGCCGATCGGTTCCCTGCTCGACCTCATAGAACGGTCGACGTGCGTCGTTCTGCCGTACGACTCGGACGACCAAATCACCTCGGGTGTCCTTGTGGACGCAATTGCCGCGGGTAGGCCGGTCATCGCGACTCGGTTTCCCCACGCCGAGGAGATTCTGCCGAACGGTGCGGGTCTCCTGGTCACGCATGCTTCGCCGACCGAACTGGCCGCAGCAATGGAGCAGGTCATCACCGATCGCAGTCTTGTCGCGAACATGTCGATGGTTGCAGCCGCAATGGCTCCTTCATACCGATGGACCGCGGTCGCCGCCGATTATGCAGACCTGGCTGCACGAGTGACCAACGCCGGCTTGTCTTCACAGTCCACCTCTCCCCTCGCGGCGGCTTCGGCCTTCAACGGCGCGGCAGCGCTCGGAGGTGCGCAATGAAGTCCGCGACCGCGATCGACAACGCAGACCGCGTGACTTTTCGCCACTTGTCTCGACTCACCGACGACCGCGGCATTCTCGAGCACGCCAAAGGCAGGCACCCTCGGTTCAGCTTCGGGTACTGCACCGACGACAACGCCCGTCTTGCGGTCACCTCCCTCCACGACGGCGGACGATCGTTCGGCTCGGAGATCCTCGGCCGAATTGCCCTCAACTTCATCCACGATGCCGTCGACGACTCGGGGATGGTGCGGAATCGTCTCAGTTTCCAGCGCGTGTGGATCGATTCACCATCCACCGATGATTGTTGGGGGCGCGCTCTCTGGGCATTTGGCACGGCGGCACGGCTCGGATTCAACGATCACATCCGAACGGAGGCGCAGCGGGCTTTCGATCATGCGTGCCTGCACCGTGGATCGGCATTGCGCGCCATGTGTTACGCGGCGCTTGGGGCAGCCGAGGTGGCGCGGATCGATCCACACCACCACGATGCCGCCTTCCTGCTTCACGATGCAGCCGAGGAGGTGTGCGACCTGGTCCGTTCCGACCGCGCGTGGCCATGGCCCGAGGATCGCTTGACGTACCACAACGCTCTCATCCCCGAAGCACTCCTAGCCGCGGGCGAGGGAACCGGCTCGGTTGACTACATCGAAACGGGCCTCGATCTTCTCGAGTGGCTCGTCCGCCGTGAAACCCACAACGGTCGACTGTCGGTGACACCGGTGGGCGGTCGTGGCCCGAACGATCCACAGCCCGCCTTCGACCAACAACCCATCGAAGTTGCCGGGATTGCCAACGCGTGCGCGCGCGCATGGCATCTCACCAACGACAACCATTGGCTGGATTCACTCGCACTCGCCACGGCGTGGTTTCGAGGACACAACGATGCGGGGCTTCCGATGGTCGATACCCAGAGTCACGGCGGATTCGACGGTCTCGGTTCCGGCGGCGTGAACCTGAATCAAGGAGCCGAGTCCACCATCGCAATGATCACCACTTTGCAGCACGAACAACTGCTCCAGGCCGCGCACTGACGGCCCCTGAAATGGTTGCACGGAGGATGCCCCTACTCATCTCACCCGACTCGTCGCGGGTCTTGTCACGACTCTTCGTGGCAGGACACGATGACTTCGGTTCACGAGAGTCACGCACGAGCCTGATCATCGGACGCGTGATGCAATTGTCGCAAGCCGAGGTTCGCGAGGCATTGCTACAGGTTGAGACAAAGTTTGGCGACCGCCACACGGATCTCGGCTTGCTCCTTGAGACCCACGCACAGCGCGTCGCAAACAGAATCGCGCCCGATGCACAACTCGACGAGGACAGATGGCGTCTCATTGGTGCCTTTTTCAGTCATGAATCCTCGGTCGAGGGTGCATGCATCACGAACCCATCCGCGGTTGAACACATCGACCAAACCGGTCTCACCCCCGGAAGCACGCGCTTCATCATGAGTGTGCGCTGCATTGGTGAAGGCCACCGCTCCTCAATCGGCTTTCGAACGGGAGTCATCGATGCAACGGGTTCGGTGACGATTGATGTCGCTCATCCTCGGCTGACCGCCGGAACCCACTGCGAGTCGAAACTTGAGCACATGGCATTCATCGGCCTGCTAGAGCGCGCAGGCGACTACGGCGAAAATGCCCACTACGTGCTCGAGGCCCTGGGTGATTCCTTCTCGGTCGGCGAGATGGAAGAGCGTCTCACCCGACTCATCCATGACCGAGACACATACCGACATGCCGAGCAGACGGCAGAACACTTCCGGGCCATTGCCGAGCGAAACTACAAAGTGCGGTACCCCATCGATTCGCACGAGTCGGAACGAATTCTCTGGCCGTTTGCGGCGGCGGAATGGCGAGGGATGGAGGACGCCCGTTTCACGCGAGCCGAGTGGACACCCGGGCAACCAACTTTCGTTGCGACCTACACGGCGTTCGACGGTACCGACATTTCGCAACAGTTGATTGAAACCGGCGACTTCACGACCTTCGACATCTCCCCGGTATCCGGTCCTGCCGCCGAAGGAAAAGGGCTCGCAATCTTTCCCAAAAAAATTGACGGTTGGTACGTCGCTCTTTCCCGTTCCGACTTCGAAACCAACTCCATCGCGATGTCCCACCATCTCGAGTACTGGGAAAAGAGCGAGGTGCTGCAGCGACCAACTCGTTCATGGGAGCTCATCCAATTGGGTAACTCGGGTGCCCCCATCGAAACCGAGGCAGGTTGGCTGGTACTCACCCATGCGGTTGGGCCGATGCGCACCTACACCCTCGGCGCGATGCTCCTCGACCGCCACGACCCCATGCGCGTCTTGTCCGTCCTCGACGAACCGTTGCTCGCGCCTTTGCCCCACGAGCGCAACGGCTACGTCCCGAACGTCGTCTACTCGTGTGGCTCGATGAAAGCGGGGAACAATCTGATGATCCCCTTCGGCATCGCAGACCAGTCGATCGGTGTCGCCGTTGCACGAATCGACGAACTCCTCGAGAGGCTGACCTGAAGCAATGTTCAAAATGAGTTTCCACTCAGGAGGTGGTTGACATGAGAGACAGACACACCGCAAGACGGGTGGTCGTGGGCACCGATGGTTCACCGAACTCGCGCAGTGCCGCAACTTGGGCCATCGAGAACTCGCAGCCCGGCGATACGGTTCTGCTGCTGCACGTGTGGCACCCGTACGTCTACGGGAATGAACTCGGCGCGGCACTCACCATTGACGAATCGGTCCCGACCGATTTGATCGACGCAGAATTCAAGTTCTTCCTGCCTTTGGCGAAAGAACACCAGGTCATGCTGAAGCATGCTCTCGTTCAGGGCGAGGCTCGTGTCGAACTACGCGACACGGACTCTGATCTGATTGTGATCGGCGCAAAAGGACACACCGGCCTCAGTGGTCTGATTCTCGGATCCGTCGCCTCTTACGTCGCTGCACACAGCAGAGTCCCCGTCGTCATCGTTCCCCACCGCGATTGACCGGCAGACGCGGCAGAATCACATCGAGATCATCGGGGCTTGCGGGACGTCTTGCAGATACCGACTGTCGCTTGCCGAGATGGTCGCGCATGCGTCGGTAGAGAGGCCGAAACTGGTCGGCACCACCATCGGGGCTCGACGCCAGGACTTCACGCACCCCGCGCGTGGACGCGAAGTACAACTTGCTTTCATCACCGCGCTCCAAGAGCAGCAGCGCTGCCGAAAAGTCATCGCCATCTTCACTTGCATCGAAAAGAGTGCCGACCACGAGCGACCACGGCGCACCACTCGACAGAGCAACCTCGGTGAGCAGTGCCTCGTCAAGACGCGCATCACCAACTCTCAGTCTCCACTGCACGAGATCGTTCTCGGTTGGTGCGAGAACGCCGCGTCGTGTGGCCACGAGCGGCAACCGCTCGGGTCCGGTGAGTACCCCATCGATCGTCAACATGTCACTGATCGCCGCATCGAAGTTCAGTCCGACCGTTTGCTGCGCCGAAATCCATGCGGCAAGCCCCGCAAAGTCCCGGCAGCGCTCCAGCGACAAATAGATGCCGTCATCGACAAGATGCCGTTCGGCCGTCTCGGCAAGGAAGCTGCGCACCGTTCCGCGGCGAAGTAGTCGTGGTACCTCATTGAGGGCCGACCACCAGCGCCCGGCGTGGACCCATTCTTCCGTCTCGGCCCACACCGCACTCGACACGACCAGATCGAACGCGCGAGAGAGTTCGAGATCGGCCACGTCCGCCACCTCGAATTCGACGTTGACGAGGCCCAGGTCAGCCGCCAGAGAGCGTGCGGTTTCTATCGCGGCCCTGTTCGCGTCGACTCCGACAACCCGTGCGTCGGGGTGCCGTGCCGCGAGGAAGCAGGTCGCAACACCACCACCACAACCCAAGTCGAGCGCCGCGCCAAGATCGCCAATTCCCGCCAGCACGTTCAGCCACGTCCACATGTGGGGAGACGCGGCATCGATGGTGACCCGCTGACGGTCGGGATCGCAGGCAAACACCGCCACATCGTCGGCGTGCCCACCTCCGAACGCCCGGCGTTCGAGCAGGTCACCCACTTGACGGGCCACACCGTCGCCAAAACGCAACGACAACTCGGCCCAGAACTCCATCGCACCCTCGTGCCGCACGATTCCGCACCTGGCGTAGAAGGCGTCCGCCGGTGTGGACTTCATTGTCCCGAGCATACGGTGCGCCGGATTTGGCACATTACCTGCCACATTGACCCCTTCGGCGAGTACTCTCCCAATCGATGTCGGACGCTGACGACGAGAAGAAAGATGGCCGCCACGAGCGAGTCGAGCGCGGCAAGCGGGCCGTCTACGAGGCACTTTTCGAACTCTTTGGCGAGGGTCGCTACAACCCTCCCATCGCTGAAGTCGCCGAACGCGCGGGGGTGTCGGAACGAACCCTCTTCCGATACTTCGGTTCGTTCAACGAACTTGTTGCCGGTGCAATCGGATACTTCTACCCGCGCGTCGAGCGTTACTTCACCGCGGGTCCACCCGACGGCGACCTACGCAGCCGACTTCTCGCCCTCGCGGAACTTCGCGTCGAATTCTCGGAAACCCAGGGCGTGATCGCCCGTACCACCGAGACGCTCGCTCACGAGTGGCCGGCGGCGGCGGCGGCGAGGTTCGGGCGCATCGAACTGCTGAACCAGCAGTTGAAGAACTGGCTCGGTGCCGACCTGGCACGGGTGCCAAACGAAAAACTCGTCGTTCTCTCCGTGCTGTACGACATCCCGACCGTGGAAGCGATGCGTGCAGCGCTCGACAAAGGCGCAGCGGCGGCTGTCGCCGACGCTGCAGTCGCAATCATCGAGGCCCGTTAGAGAACCCTGCGGTACCAACGCTGCGACAACACCGCAGAGATGAAAACAAGAAGAACCGCGGAGAGAGCGAACAACCCCGAGGCCTCGCGTGTCACCGTCTTGCGAACGATCGAACTGCCGAGCGAGTCGTAGATCTTCGCCAGAGCATCCTCGGTTGTTGCGGTAAAGCTGTCGCCGCGGGCGATATCGGCGATGTTTTTCAGTGCTTGCTCATCGGGTGGCACGGGAACCGTCTGACCATCGGGAGTCACCACGGTTCCGTCGGGTGTGCCGAAAGCAATGGTGTTCACCTTGACTCCTCGTGCCTGGGCTGCGGCGGCCGCCTCGTTGTCGGGCCGCCCGGTGGTCGTCGTGCCATCGGACAGCAGGATGATTGTTCCGACGGCGTTGTCATTTTCATTGTCGAACCCGCCGGCATCGGCAGCAGTCGTGATGGTGTCGAGGGAGGCAAAGATCGCCTCGCCAATTGCGGTTCCCGTTCCCGGCTCGAGTCGCGAAATGACGCGTCGCACTGCATCACGGTTGTCGGTTGCCGAGATGATTTGCTGCGCCGCACTGTCGAATGCAACGACACCAATGAGAGTGTCGGTTGGCGCATTGTCGACGAACCGAATCGCCGATTTCTTTGCCACCTCGATGCGCGAGGGCGCCACATCGGTGGCGCTCATCGACAATGAAACGTCGATTGCAAGAACAACGACCGCCTTTTCGCTTTTGTCGGTTTCCTCGTAAGCCGGGCGGGCGGCGGCAAAACTGCCGGCACACAGGGCAAGCACGACGAGAAAGAGCGGCACCACCTGCTTCAACCGGGACGGTCGAACGGCAAGGCCATCAAAAAGCTCGAGGGAACTGAAGCGCACGCGGCGCGACGGCCTGCGAGCCGCATCGACCAGGGCGAAGATGATCAGCCCGACAGGTAGAACCAGCAGAACGAGTCGCCACGGTTCGAGCAAGGTGAGCGAGATCATTGTCGGCTCCCTGCTGCGAGACGTCGCTTGCGTGTTCGCAAGAAACCCGCCAGCACCGGCACCCAGTCGGTGTCGGTGCGCAGGTCGACCACGTCGACCCGTGCCTTGCGAAGTGCCGCGACACGATCGGTGAAGCGTCGCCGGGCGAGGTCGGCGAACCGGTCGCGCACCTCGCGACGCGACGTGTCGACGGTGGTGACACGCCCGGTTTCTGCATCTTCCAGTTCGACCACCCCGACATTCGGAAGGTCGAACTCGCGTGGGTCGGAAACGACGATGGCGATGACGTCGTGTCGCCGCGCCAGTTTCACCATCTCTCCCGACCAGCCGTGGTCGAGAAAATCGGAAATGACGACAACGAGCCCGCGGCGTGAGCGTGGCGACATCGGCATCGCCAAGGCAGACGCCGGGTCGACCGGGGCCGCTGACCGTCCCGGGGTGGCGCGATCAATCGTTGCGAGCACCGCTGCCAGATGACCGGTACCCGTTCGGGGGAGAACCCGCCCCGCAGCGCCCGCGACCACGCACCCCAATCTGTTGCCGCTCTGTGCGACCAACAAACCAATCGCACCGGCCACCTCGGTGGCCAAGCGAAACTTCGACGACCGCGCGGTTCCGAACGACATGCTCGGCGACGCATCGACAACCAACCACACCTCAAGCTCGTGATCGGCGATCGTGTCGTGGACCTGTGTTTCGTTTGTGCGCGCAGTTGCCGGCCAGTCAATGAGACGCACATCATCGCCCTCCGAGTAACGACGAATGTCTCCGAGTTCCGAACCGGCGCGGTGCAACAAACCCGAATAGTCACCGTGCAGCAGGCCCGAGATGCGCCGCGTGACGGGGATGAGCGACCTCGGAAGCCGCGGCGGAGCCCCACGTCGCCGTGGTATCACGGTCACCGATCCGCCTGACGACACTGTCACCAACCGGATGGCGCAAGGACGCGTTCGAGCAACGCCACGATGAACTCGTCGACCGTCGCACCACGCGTGACCGCATCCCACGACAGAACAAGCCTGTGGTTCAACACGTCGTAGGCGATGTCGTAGATGTCCTGCACGCGAACGGTCGAATGACCGCGCATCAACGCAATGGCGCGACCCGCCGCAAGAAGTCCGAGTGTGGCGCGCGGACTCGCACCGAACGACAGCCACCCGTCGAGCGTGTCGAATCCGAACGCTTGCGGATCGCGCGTGGCAACGACGAGGCGCACCGCGTAGTCAGCGACCGCCTCAGGAACCGGCAAGTCGGCCGCGGCCCGCTGCAGGTCGAGCAGTTCATCGAGTGTCAACACCTGAGCGGGAGGTGCGATCTGCAACGCACTCCGGCGAGCAATCTCGGCCTCTTGGGCCGGCGTCGGGTAGTCAACGGGAACCCGCATCAAGAACCGATCGCGCTGTGCCTCTGGCAGTGCGTAGACACCCTCTTGTTCGATGGGGTTCTGGGTGGCAAGCACCATGAAAGGGGGCGGCACCTTGGTTGTGACGCCACCGATCGACACCTGCCGCTCGGCCATCACTTCGAGCAATGCCGACTGGACCTTGGCGGGTGCACGGTTGATTTCGTCGGCGAGCACGAAGTTCGCGAACACCGGGCCGAGTTCGATGTCGAACGACTCGCGCGATGCGCGGTAGATCCGTGTGCCCATGATGTCGGCCGGCAACAGATCGGGTGTGAACTGAATCCGTGCAAAGGTGCCGCCGACCATGCGCGCGAGCGTCGAGGTCATCATTGTCTTGCCGACGCCGGGCACACCCTCGAGGAGACAGTGTCCGTTGGCAATCATCGAAACGATGAGGCGTTCGACCACGCGCTCTTGGCCGACCACGTGACGCGAAAGTTCGCTTTTCAGGGTTTCGAGCTTCGTGCTCATTGTCGGCTCACTTCTCTTTCACCGCATCGGCGATGGCTTTGAGTGCCGTCGACGGTACGCCCGGCGTGCCCTCGACGATGATCGTCAAGTCGTCGGCAAGTCGTCGCATCTCGCCGTTGCCCGTGTAGGCATCGGCAACCCGTCCGGCTTCGGGACCTTTTGTCGCCGTGACCGTGACCGTTCCGTCGGGCCCGGTGAGAATGATCGTCTCGACACCCTGGTTGCCCGAGCGAAACGACATGTTGTTCGATTCGCTCCAGCCTTTCGGCACGGGATCAACCTCGACGATGCCCGAATCAACGGCAGCCGGTGGTTGTCCGAATCCGTCGTTCGGTGCCGACTGACCCGGGTCGAGTTGGTTGAAGAGGTCACCGAAGAGATCGTTCAGCGAGTCGGGCAACTGGAAGTCGAAACCATTGCCTCCTCCACCGAGGGGGCTTTCGGGAGCGGGAATGGTCGGTGCGTCCGGACCTCCGTTTTGTTTCACTTCGTCCATCAAGTCACGCGCATCGGGTATCGGAATGGCGAAGCCGACCCCGTTGCTCCCTCCCGACGTACTGGCGATCGCAGTGTTGATGCCGATGACCCGATCCTTCGCGTCGACGAGCGGACCGCCGGAGTTCCCCGGGTTGATGGCGGCGTCGGTCTGAATGAGGCCGGTCAATGTCATCGAACCGATCGTCAACTGACGATTCAAGCCACTGATGATTCCCGAGGTGACCGATGCCTGGTAACCGAACGGGCTGCCGAGCGCCACGACCGGCTGACCAATCGCCAGATCGTCACCACCGAGCTTGGCCGCGGGAAGTTTCTTTTCGGTCTCGACCGCAATGACGGCAAGATCGCGGGCAGGCTGACGCCCCACCACCCTGCCGCGCAACTTGGTGCCGTCGTTCAAAACGACGTTGACGGAGTCGGCGGATTCAACGACATGGTGAGCGGTGAGAATCAGGCCCTCGGCGTCGTAGATGACTCCGCTACCGATCTCTCCGTTGGCTTCAACCTGAACGACCGACGGACCGACTTCTTTTGCCACCTGCTCGGGGCTTCCCGCGGGTGCCTGTTGACCGGACCCCGGTTCGGAGGTCGGTGTGTTGCCGCCATCGCCGCCGTTGTCCGCGGTCGTGGGGGTTGATGCGTCATCCACCGTGGTGTCGGAAGACGCGGCCGGAGTATCGCTGCCGCCAGTGAAAATTGCCGCAGCGCCCCCGAGAAGCAATGCGACCGCAACGAGAAGGGCAACGATCCGCACCCCCCACCGACGGCGTGGAGGGAATGCACCCGGCTCATCGGGGTCGCCGAACGGAGCAGCCGGGGGCGGCAGAGGGGTCCCGAGAGGCGGGCTCGGTGGGATGTCCCGCCAAGTACGCGTGCGGGGTGGCGCGTCGAATGGATCGTTCTCGTTCACCGTGGGCAAAGGGTAAACCCTGGGGTCGGCGCGCGAAAGTCGCGCAGACCAGTTCTTTTCGTTTTCTTACGAATGCCCTGCGGAATCGATCAGGAACGAGTGATCAGGGAAGAGACAGGTACTTGTCGATCACCTTGTGCACGTGACGCACGCGCACTTCCTGGTAGTTGCCCAGAATCTCACCGCCGCGCAGGCTGCCCTTGAAGCCGCGCTGCTGAGCTGCGAGGTTGTCGGTGTCCTGGTCGTAGACGAACCCCAGGCCTTTTTCCATGCCCGGAGCAGACATGTAGCTCTCTTGCACGTCGAGGTCGTACGGACGCGCGGGAGCCGGAGCCTCCTTCCCATCCGGCGCGAACCTGAGGAACAACAGTTCGAAAATGCACTCGTCGGGATCGGTGGGATGCGGCAGGAAGCGATACACCATCGGCCGTGCCGCGCCCGGAAAGAAGAACGCGTTCGGAAACACGTAGTACTCGATCGAGTCGAGCGTTTCGGCAACCTTGAAACGCGAGAAGTCGTGATTGAACCTTTGCTTCAGTTCGTCCTGCACGATCTTGTAGTAGACGTCGCGGGCGGTCTTGCCCTCCGGAATCTTCGGAACGTCGTCGGGATTGCCGTAGCGCCGCCGCAGCACGAAATTGAGAATCTCTTGTTCGGTCTGCTTTCGTTCGATGTGCGGGCTCTGCGTTCCCGACGTGTGCATGAAGCGCGAGACGTTGTCACCGAACACGTCGTACTGCGCATTCGCGTCGCCGGTGGCGCGCAATCCTTCGGGGTGCGTCTTGTACACGTGGTACGCCTCGAGGAACGCCCCCATCGACGCTTTCCAGTTGGCCGGCAGACGTTTGCGCAGATGCAGTTCGAGGTAGCGGTCGGAGAGGTCCCAGTTGCCGGTGAAGTGCTCGGGCATCACACCGAGGTACTCGCGCAGCGGCGCGGCGTCCTTGTCGAAGTTCACCCAGATGAACCCGCCCCATGTGTCGACTTGGATCGACGGAAGTTTCAGATCGTCATCGGACCAGCCGGGAAAGTCCCATCGACACGGAACCGACGCGATGTTGCCACTTGTTGACCAGGCCCAGCCATGGAACCGGCAGGTGAACCGATTGGCGTTGCCGTTGTCCCACGAAGGCTTCAGCTGCGTGCCACGGTGGCCACAGAAGTTGTCGATGGCGCGGATCTTGTTGTCGTCACCGCGAACGATGATGATCGACCGGTGGCCGATGTCGTAGACGTAATAGTCCCCGATGTTCGGGATGTGTTCTTCACGACATGCCCACTGCCACACCTTGGACCACACCTTCTCGAACTCAAGTTCGAGAAACTCCTTCGACGTGTACCGGTAGAAGCCGATGGGTTCGTCGCCGAGAAACTCGTACGACTCGGTCATCATCTGGGGTGGTGCGCCGGTTTCGTCGCGTCGCAGCACGTCTTGGTACGACTCCCCCGGGCAACGATGTTCACCCTTGGCGATGTTGGGATCCGGCAGTGTCTGCTCCATGGGCACAGGGTAACCCAGTGCCCGATGACGCTCGAGAGGCAGACCGACGACGGCCGCCCAGCCGACCTTTGCCCGTCAGCTCTTGACGAGCAAGACCGAGTTGATCAACTCGGTGAAGATCGGGTCGAGCGAGGAGCCCCGGTCGTCGTCGCCGGCGAGAAGATCTGTCAGGACCGAACCCAGATGGATGGCAAGTGCAAACTCGGCCATGTCGCGGGCAGAGATCGACGACCTCAGCAGACCACGATCCTGCGCATTTGCGAAGACTGCAGCCAGCTTTGCCGCGAGATCCTCTTGTACTTCACGCAGTGCTGCGGCAAGTTGGGGACGCGTGCGCGACGAACCGACGATTTCGGCGCGAAGGAACCGCACGGCGCGGCTCGCCTGCGAGGTTGCTTCACCGAAAAACGACCGCACCACCGATGCCAATTCATCGCTTGTCGTCGCTGCATTCATTGCGCGCGAGAATTCGTCGTAGTAGACGCCCGTGGAGCCAGCGAACTGCTTCAATCGGGCGGCAACAACCAAACCTTCCCGGTCACCGAAGTAGTGGTAGAGGGTTGCAACCGACACCTCACTGTCACGCGCAATGTCGTTGACACGCAGTGACGGCTCGCCACCCGCCTCGATTGCAGCCACGGTGACGTTGATGATGCGATCCATCGTCGACTGGGCCAAAGCTGAACGAACTTTCATGCGATGCCCAATCTATTTGAAACGCACTCAATTCGGAATACTCAGTCGTCTTTTTGTCGGCGACCCGTCAACTTCGCGAGAAGGAAACCGAGCGCCATCGATGCGACGACGAGAACCCACAACGGCCACTCCGGGGACGCCGCGACAAGGTTGATCTCCGTCGTGTTGTTGTTCAAGACAACGAACAGAACCGCGACAACTGCGACGACCATCCAACCGATTTGTCGCGCACCGAGTCGGCGTCCCGAAGAATCGGTACCACCTGAAATATTTTTGCCGCGCCCTCTGCGTGCCACTGTCCGCTCCTTTCTCTCGCAAATCAATGAAGGAAATCAATGAAGGATGGTCATGCCACCATCGACAACGATGCTTGCACCGTTCAAGAAGCTTGCGGCGGGAAGGCAGGCACTCAATGTCATTTGTGCCACCTCTTCGGGCTCGCCGTAACGACGAAGCGGAACCTTGCGCTTTGCGTAGACGGTCTTCGATTCCTCCGGAATGGCCGCGGTCATCGCGGTGTTGATCGGGCCGGGACAGATCGCGTTCACGTTGATGCCGTGCCGTCCCAGTTCGGCCGCGAGGCTCTTCGTCAGACCAATCACACCGTGCTTCGCCGCGGAGTAGGCCGCAAGGCCGGGGGTTGCAACGATCGCCTCGGTCGACGCCACGTTCACGATGCGCCCACCTCGATCCTTCATGTGGGGTACGACGAGCCGCACGAGATGTGCATATGCGCTCAGGTTCACCGCGAGTGTTGCGTTCCACGCCTCAGTGAACGACTGGTCGTCGGCGAACACCGACGATGCCCGGCTGATGCCCGCATTGTTGACCAACACGTCGATGCTGCCGAATCGATCGACCGCGGCGGCAACGAGTGCGCGGCGTTCGGCATCTACGGTGACATCGGTCGGCACGCCAAGAACGTGACCTGCTCCGTGCACCGCCCGGATCTCGTCAACGACGACACCCACGCGGTCGGCACCAACGTCGGCAACCACGACGTTTGCGCCCTCGTCCGCGAAAAGGTGCGCTGTTGCGCGGCCCATGCCGCTTGCCGCACCCGTCACAATGGCCGTCTTACCCGCGACCGATCGGCTCAGCGTCGTCAGGCGCGCCATTCGAAGCGGCCCCCCATGCCGTACGACGGCAGGTGAAGTGCCCTGTAGATGTCAACCCGCATGAACCCCGCGTCGGGTGAATCATCCGGCCCGCCCGGGGCAAAGAGGTTGAGGTCGTAATCGAACACACCGGTCCAGAGCCTGCGTTTCGTTTCGAGATCGGAATGCAGCGACGCGATGCCCCACATCTCGACCCCGTCGCCCTTCTCGGTGACCTGCCAATGCAATGCGACGTGGTTGTTGTGGCGCACGTTCTTCGCTTTCACCGACTCATTACCGATCATGATCCAGATCGTGTCGGCCTCCCAGCACGGGTGGACAGGGACCACGTCGGGACGACCATCTCGACCGACGGTCGCAAGGTGGGCCCACGGGCTGAGTGCGAGCGACGCGGCACGAATGGATGCGAGATCGTTGGCGGGCACTTCGGTCACCGGTGACCGTTCAGGCGCGGGCCAGGTCGGCCGCGCAGAGAATTCCGTCGAGCATCGGTGGCGGCAGAACCGTGGGGTGCCCCGCCCACAGCTGCACGCAGTCGCCGGTGCGCCCAGCTGGACCTTCGTTGATGAGATCAACGAGGACACCGGCGACGCCCTCGGGTGTCATCACGCCGGGCGCGGGTGGCCGGCCACCCAGAAAGCCCAGGTACATCGGCGTCGCAGTCGCACCCATACCGAAGGAATTGACCCTGATCTTGTGCGGGGCAAGTGCGCGCGCCCACGCGTTCGTGAGACCTTTGATCCCCCACTTCGATGCGTCGTAGACGTCGAACCCCGGCCCACCGACGGCGGCACGCTGCACGTCTTTCCAGTTGCACAACTGGGAATCGTCGTGCGAGTGGGTTTCGGGCCAACCACAAGTGTGGATGTGATCGGTCGTGACATTGATCAGGTCACCACCGTTTTTCATCAAGTACGGAATCGCCGCGCGCCCGGTGAGATAGACGCCCCGAAGGTTGACATCCATCATGAACTCGAAATCGTCGATGGCCTTGTCGTAGGCGTCCTTGGCGGGGTTGGTGATGCGCACCACACCCGCATTCGCGATCACGATGTCGAGCCCGCCCAGCTTGTCGGCGGCGTCATCGACGAACGACTTCACCTGCTTTTTCTTCGCAACATCGGCGACCTTTGCAAAACACGTGACACCGAGTCCGCGAATCTCGTCGCGGACCGCTTTCACGCCATCCGACTTGTCGCAGATCGCAACGTCGGCTCCTGCCTGCGCGAGTGCGATCGCATATGCCTTCCCAAGACCTGCCGCTGCTCCGGTGACAAGAGCGCGACGCCCCTTCAGTGATGTGCTCATGTCGCCGAAGATAGCCCGACTCGGACGGGCGAAATTCCGAACCCATATAGTGGTGCTCGGCGACCGACGAACCGGGGGGACACATGTCGTTGACCGAGAACCTGAAGCGTGTCGTGGGCGAGGCCTTCGAGCTCGACGCCGAACACGCATCGACCGAGCAAGTCGAATTCCCGCTGATGCCCCTGGGAACCCCTTGCGACATGGGCCACGACGAAAACGGCGTGCCGTTGATCGACCCGCGCATCTTTGGTTCACGGGAATTCCAGCGCAACCCGTACCCCTACTACCACATCATGCAGGACCACTATCCGG